>JAOAKO010000009.1 GCA_026413625.1 Microcaldota archaeon | reverse complement strand
TGATTTGATCCATTCAAATGCTTCTTCTTCTGAATTGAATTGGAGCTGGTCTATTGTGGATCTGTTTGAGAGATAGCAGTCGTATGCTGCACAGTTTGTCTGGAGTCCTCTGACATTGAATCCTTTTAGCTTTCCTGCTACATCCAGGACTTGAGCTATATAACCGAGTGAAAGTTCTTCTCCTTCTTTTGGTTTTATTGTATTTCTGTTTGATTTGATCCATTCAAATGCTTCTTCTTCCGAATTGAATCGGAGCTGGTCTATTGTGGATTTGTTTGAGAGATAGCAGTCGTATGCTGCACAGTACCTTTTAAGCGAATTTACATCGAATCCTTTTAGCTTTCCTGCTACATCTAAGACTTGAACTATATAACTTAGTGAAAGTTCTTCTCCTTCTTTTGGTTTTATTGCATTTCTGTTTGATTTGATCCATTCAAATGCTTCTTCTTCTGAATTGAATTGGAGCTGGTCTATTATGGATTTGTTTGAGAGGTATATGTTTTGCGCTGAAATTGTAAATAAAACCTTGTTTGTCATAAAATAACAAAACATAAGATATATATAAATGTTTCTTTTTTAATTGGGGCATTTTTAAATAAATTTTATGATATCTAACTTCCAGTAGAAGTATAGTGTTTTATTCCTAAATTCCAGAATGAGTATGAAAGAATAAAGAAAATGAAAGACAGAATGGGACCAAGAAACACAAATTCACGAAGGATTCCTTTTTCTAAAATCACTTCGCTTGGATAGTAAGAAGCAAAGCCAAAAGGAAGTACGAATGTGAGCAAAAATATGAGATTGCTGGAATAGATTTCTAATGGATACTTTGCAAACGTGCTCATCTCTATTGTGGCGCGGAGCAATGATTCGCTTTTCACAGTCCAAAATGCAATAGTCGCGATTATTAGAATTAATGAAAAAATAGTAATAAAGCCGCAAATAATTAACAAAATAAAGGAAAAAATTATTGGAAGGCTTAGCTGGACATCCAGCAAAGCCAGTGCAAGCAATATCTTAATAACTGAAATAATAAACCCTCCGATTTCGTCAATCCAAAAATCACTCGTTACCACCTGTATAAGAGGATTTACCGGCCTTGTCAGGATTATGTCAAAATCTCCAGTCTCAATATACTTTTGAACGTTTCGAATACCTCCGGCAAATAGAAACAAAGAGCTGAAGACGAGAGACGCGACTCCGTTCAAAAGCAAAAGCTCTGCGAAAGTCCAACCATTTATCTCGACTATCGCTATCATTAAAAACCAAAGTACGATTATTTCTATTATATGCTTAAGAACCGATGGAACGATGTAAATCATAAAATTTGTTTTATATTCCAATCTTTCCATTAATCTTGCCTTGATGAACATAAAGTATAATTTAATGGAGTCCATATCTAGCCACCTTGTGCTTCTATCCTTCTTAATCCCTTTTCTACTACAAAACCACCTATTATAAATAAGGCGATGATCCAAACTATTTGAACGAAAATTGAAAGCAATGCATCAATGCCGGAAGTCTTCCCAACGTAAATCAATAAAGGAGTGCTGTAAATCGCATGGAATGGAAGCAGATATGAGATTGCTTGAATCCAATCTGGAAAGAAAACCAGGGGAATGAAAAATCCACCGAATAATAGGCTTAATGCATCTATTAAAAACCACAATGACCACGTTTCTTCATTTAACAAAATAGCTAGAGAGCCGATAATAAAACAAATTGCAAAGAGTAAAAGGAAAGAATTGAAAATTGATAAAATAAATAAAAGAAATGTATCCAACCCTGGAATGATTATTCCGATCAATATTGCGATAACAAACGCTAATGGAAATTTAAACAGCAAATTAAAGATAAAGTAGCCTATAGCAGACGATAAATAATGCGTTCTTATGCTGATCGGCCTTGAAAGCATTACAATGATGTCCCCGGTTTTAACATCGTAGTTCATTTCTCCATCTATAACTGTGTCACAAATTAGCCTTATGAAGATTGCAACCACAGAATAAGTTATAATGGAAGTTAAAGTAAAGCCGTTTATTTCTGTAGCGTTATTCCATGAAAAAATAGCTGACCACAAATAAAATACAATTAGCATCTCTACTGCCGATGCCAAAATTACACCTATGCTTTCCCATCTGTATGCAAAATTTGAAATTAATTTCGATTTGATCAAAGCATAGGAAATAAGCATTTTCTCACTTTCGATATATTTCTTTGATTATCTCTGCAAGCTCTATGCCCTCAACATGGAAATCTGCTACCTTATATTTGGAGAGAATTTTCTGTACGAACTCTTTTAGCTTAATCTTTTTCAATTCAACTACCAATAGATACTCCTCCCCATTCTTTTCTACATGCAATACCCCGTCTGCAGAAAATTCCTCGATTTTTGGATAGCTGGCTGAAAAGAGTATTCTGATCTTGCGCTTGCTGTAAAACTTCCTTTCAAGGTCGCTAAGCGTGCCATCATAGATTATTCTTCCTTCATTTATTAGAATGACTCTCTCACAAAGCTCAGATATGTCCTTCATGTCATGTGTGGTAAGAATAATCGTGGTTTTTCTTTCTTTGTTAATTTTGCGAAGAAAAGACCTTACAGAGTCCTTTGACAAAACATCTAAACCGATGGTTGGCTCGTCAAGAAAGACTAATTTAGGATTGTGAAGAAAAGCGTTTGCTATTTCGCATTTCATCCTTTCTCCAAGCGATAGCTTTCTTACCGGCTGCTTTAAGAGCTTGCTTATTCCTAAATTTTTTGCGAAATACTTAAGATTCTCTTCATAGACGTGGTCTGGAATCTTGTATATGCTCTTAGAAAGTTCGAAAGAGTCTATGACTGCAATGTCCCAAAGTAGATTGCTTTTATTTCCGAAAACTACCCCGTATTCTTTTGCGATTTCTAACCTATTTTTGTGGGGATCCTTCCCATTTACTGAAACATGGCCTTTTGTAGGAAAGAGTACGCCAGTCAGAATCTTCATTAACGTACTTTTGCCAGCTCCGTTTGGCCCTATCACTCCGATAAACTCCCCCTCATTGACGCTGAATGATATGTTGTCTAAAGCGACAATTTTCCTCTTTTTTCTTTTGAACAAAGATTTAACTGCGCTCCACAATCCGGATTCTTTCTCTTCGATCACGTATTCCTTAGTCAGATTTTTTACATTTATTACTGATTCATTCTTCATCATTCACACCATATAGGTTACATCTTGTCAGGTATTGAGATGCCTAGCAAAGCCAAGGAGGAAGAAAGAACATACAATGCTGCCTGCGTAATTGCCAATCTTATCTTTTGCTCTTCTTCGCTTGATTTTAAAACCGGGGTGGATTCGTAGAACCTGTTGAATGCATCCGCCAGCCTCAATGAATACTCTGCGATAAGATTGGGCTGGTATGTAAGGGCTGCCTTCTCTACAATTGTCTCAAACTCAAGAATTGTCTTTGCAAGCTGCCTTTCACTCTCGTTTAATTGGTAGGATTTAGCTGAAGAAATCTTTATGGATGGTTTGGTTTCGCTTTTTTCGAGTATTTTCTTAGCGCGAACTCCTGCGTATTGGAGGTAAGGCCCTGAATCCCCTTCAAAGCTCAAGGCCCTTCCCCATTCGAACGTCACCTTCTTGTTTGGAGAAACCCTAAGGAATGAAAACTTAATTGCTGCATTGACAATTTGCCTTGCGATTTTTTCCTTTTCCTTTTCTTGGATTCCCGATTTGTCCACTCTTTTGCCTATTTCTTCAAGCGCCCTCTTCATTCCTTCTGCAAATAAGTCGTCTGCGGAATATCCGAGCCAGGTTCCCTCCCTGCCGCTGAATGCCGCCTCTGGCAGGGTGACGTGCTCGTATGCGACATGGATATAATTGTTTGCCTGCTCTTCGTATCCCATCTTCCTTATCACATATCTGATAAGATCCTGTAGATAAGTCTGCTCCACCCCTATTACGTTTACAACTATGTCTCCCTTTCCGAATCCCTTCACATCCCTTCCGTTCATGTCTGTTGAATAAAGGGACTTTTTATTCGGCTGCTTCTCGAACACGCTAAATTTGAGGTTTCCTTCTGCAAGGCCAAATTTCCACATCGCCAACGCAATGTCTTTGGCGGTATAGGTCGGCACGCCATCGGACCTTACTATTACCTTTTCATCAGACTTCAGCGACGGGAATTCCTTTTCATCAAGTTTAACCACTATGCAGCCTTTTTTCTCTCCTTCCGTCTCCTTCACGAATATTCCTGACTTTAACATCTTAGAAAAGATGGAATCGTATAGCTTGAATCCTATCAAATCGCTTTCCCAAAGAAGAACGTCTTCATAAATCTCATAGTTAAAGGAGGTCTGGAGCTGCGCCTTCACAACTCGTTCGCATATGTTTCTTGCTGTCTTTGATGAAACCGGGTCTCTTTCATCAAGCTTCTTCATGAGCCTCCTTACTTCAGTCTCTATTTTTGAAGGATCCTTGCTTATCTCCACATACTGCTTCCCAATCAAAAGATCGAATTTCTCTTTTTCATCCTCCGCTGATCTTGGAAGAGTCAAATAGCCCCAAATGCTCTGCGCAACCTGGAGCCCTAAATCATTTATAAAATTCTCTCTTTCAACAGAATATCCGTTGAATTCAAGAATGTTAGATATTGAATTTCCGAGCAGAGCGTTCCTCAGATGCCCGATATGCCACGGCTTGTTCGGATTTACGGACGGATATTCGATTATTGCTTTTTTTCCTTTATTCTCCCATTTGCCATAAACTTCTTTCTTGTCTAAAACGTCGCTGAAAACAGAAAAAACAAAAGAATCGCTGAATATGAAATTGATATACGGGCCGGCTACTCTGACCTCCTTGATTAATTTCTTGCTGCATTTAAGCTTTTTAGAAATCTCCTGTGCGACCTCTGCCGGATTTTTCGCGCGTTTTTTCGCCAGAAGAAAAGCGATATTCGTAGAAAGATCCCCGAATTCTGGCTTTGCAGGTATGATGGAATTTAAGCACTCTTCTCTTGTGACCTCATACTTTAATTTAGCCAAGGCGTCGAATAAATTTTCAGCTATTTCATGCTTTAAAGAATTCACGGTTTCCATAGTTAGATATGCTGATATAAATTTAAAAGAACTGCTATAAATCCACATGCTTTAAAATATTTGAGAACGAACTAATAGATATATGGCTAAGGGGCCGTGGGCTAACCTGGTACGCTGCCAGCTTCGGGAGCTGGTGATTCGAGTTCAAATCTCGACGGCCCCACTGAAACAAAATCAGTCATAAAACTCCTGCTCGAAAGCAAACTCAGTTTCCTCTTCAATATCGCTTCCTAGATTGATTCTGGAAAACTTCCTTATCGGTATCAACGGCGAATCTGAAAAATCAATATCATCCCCGCTCTTTTCCTTGACATATATGTAGTCTCCCTTCGCGCCAAGAATTACTAAATTCTTGTTTCGTATCCAATCCCCTATTGTTTTGTAAGCATTGTCAATCAATGCTCTGAATGAAGCCGGCCCTTCGGGTGGAATATGGTACAGTGCCATAAATACATCTCTTGCATGAACTGCGCGTTTTTCCTGGTTGAACATAAAAATTACATTTTCTGGAGAAACCTTTTCTACGATATGGGAATATTTCGGCTGCAAGAGTATTGAGACTATATCGTTTCTTATTTTGTTAAGCCTGCAATAGTGGGATCTAAATTTAATTAGTTTCTCCTTTGATGTTTCTTCTAATTTTTCTTCCAAATCTTCAGGAAGGCCGTACAGCTTTATGGCGTCTTGGTTTTCGCGCTCGAAAAAGTTTACAAAGCCGAACGTCAGCTGATTGTCTTCTCTCCTTGTGCTTTCCTTAGATATGTGCAGCTTTATTTTTCTGCTGGCGCTTTTATCTTTAACTTTTAGAGAAATGTAAAACGATCTAAACTTATCCTTAAGTGTCTCGTATGCGGAGTAGTATTGCCTTAATAGCGACTTTTTGTCGATCTGCCTTTTTGTGAGGTTACATGCTGAAAGAGTTCCGTCTTCCGTTCCTACTGCATTGTAATAATTCTTCATTATTTCTTCTGCCTCGGCTCTGGAAAGGTTCAGCAGTCTAAGCATCTCCCTTAAAGTATCCATTTCCTTCCTATACAAATAGTAATCAACGTGTATGTTTTGTCTCATAAAGTATTTTGGATACTGAAGCTCTGCTATTTTCACGATTGGATTCATAGACATTGTCTTAAAATAGTAATTCCATTCTGGCTGCGAAGGGAAGAAAGTAGAAGAAAGAAAGAGCTCCAAAGGAATGTATGTAATATAAACATTCTCATAAACTCCAGGTTTGATTTGACTAATCCCCTCATCGCTCAATTGCCTCTTCATATATTCGCTTAATCGTTTCTTGAATATTTGCCTCTCGTCTTCTCTTTTCTTTTGTTTGTAACCGTAATGGAGCTGCGCATGCCGTGTCTTCCACTCTTTCAAATGAAATATCTCATTCATGGAAGTTGGAGTAAACGCGACGTCGGTAATTGGAATGTGCGGAACCATCGCAGCAGCCTTATACAGAAGCCTTAAAGTGGGTTCAAAATCAAATATCTCTATCAAAGGATCGATGTCATGGGTTGAATAAAAATCAAGCCTTAATTCTGCATCCTTGTCCCCGTTTATCGCAAGTATTTCCAACTCTTTAAGTTCATCGTGTGTTGCGATCTTGCTAAATTCCGAGTCCATGACTGTTGGGACGGACATCGTTCGCTTTAGCCTAAAGACAAAATTTGCGACATCGGCAAGTTTGTGGGAAAGATTAAACGGCTTTAACTTTAGATAAGGATACCATACTGCTGCCAGCCTATGTGTGTCTATAATTTCCTGTGCTGCCATTGAAACCTTTTGATAAAAGTCCCTTCTCCAAAGCCTTGGCTCTTTTTTCTTGACCGCAAGGTCAAATCTCTCTGCTTTATTTTCTCTTGCGCTATTTCTGATCTCTGAAAGGTCGTATGGGATTACATGTCCGACTATGCGGTACGGCTTTTCTTTTTTTAGGAATCTTATCACTGCATTCAATAGCTCATATTCGGTGTCAAAGTAAAAGATGACAAATCCGTTAATTTCTTTCATTTCATCTGTTGCGGAGTTCCTAAGCTTGAAATAGGCTTTTTTTACAGAACCGTCCTCTTTTCTAAGATGTATCATCACTCTTGAAATTTGTTCTTTGTATCTCTCGTCCAGTATATTAACCTCGCCTGATCTCTTAGTTCGCACTATCATTTGCTTAGTTAATTCTTCTATTCTCTCTCTTATTTTTAGCGGATCTGCTGTTGAATTTTTATTTGCCAATTCGGCTTGCAGTTCGGCTATCTCCTGAATAACGCTCCTTTCCTCTTCCGTTTTCCACATCGGCTTTTCGATATCTAAAAAACACGTTGAAAGAGATTTCCAGCAGACATAAGGAATCCTTTCATCACTCACATATAGGCCTACCGGTTCGGAACCCCCGATTATATAAGGATTTGCATCGCTTTTTGCGTGAAGGACCAATTCAAATGACTTTGTATCGGGATTATACTCCACAGAATTTCTGCTATCCAAAGATTTTGCGATCGTATTAAGGCTGAATCGCATGCTTCCAATTTTGATACCAATCTCTTCTATGTTGCTTAACGCGGACTTGTTTTCAACTGAAACCTTATAAAATCCAGGATATTTTTTCCTTAAAACTTCTGAATTTCCAAAATCAGAAATTCTGTAACCTTGTAAATAAAATAACCTTATTTCATTTGACAGTCTTGTGATCTTTCCTGCCAAAGAGCGATCATGGCTTTTTGGATCCTTGTTATAAAGGGATGAAATGAAATCGACTAAAGAATCGTTCAAGTCATTAAGCTCATTCATTCTCATAAACAGGTGCTCAAGTTCGCCTGCCACCGTAACTTTCTTATACATCCATTCCAGTTGCCTTCTTATTTGTTTGTTTATGTTTTTGACTTGAAATCCCGCTTTCTCGAATTCATCCAGAATTCTTTTCTCGCAGGGCACAGTCGCATTTACGACAAATGATTTCACATTGTCTATAACGAATTCGAATTTAGAAAACTCTTTCTCAAGCTGTTCTTTTTTCTCCCTATATGCGGGAGAAATAAAGCAGATTATTTTTTGGTTCATTCCGGGAATTGTGCTGCATTTTTTATCGAGCTTTGTAAGGTATTCCCTAAAGGATTCGTAACTGTAAAAGATATCTGTTGAAATTGTTATCGGGTGTTCTATATAAACCGTAATAGAATTTGGATCTGTAAGCGACCATTTTCTTAACGTCAGAATCAGCCTGTTTCGCTTCGATTCGTATTCCTCAAATCCCAAGTGGCTTACAAACCAAAACGGAGTTATTTTTCTTTTTTCTTCGTTCTCGGTTAAAACTGATTTTTCCGATTTTACTGCGCTGAAAACCGCGCTCTCATCAAACGGCAACTCTTCCCATGAATTGCTTTCTTTTCCTTCGAATCTATTATCGCTGCCGATGTTAGACTGGCTGACTTCCTTGAACATACATATCTGACAAAATTATAGTATATAAATATTTCACTTGAAAATGAAGCACAAGATTTCGAAATATCTAATTAAATGTAAAATAGAGTAGGGATAATATTTTAAATTTAAGATTGCATATATTTTTCACTGTTTAATAAATACTGGATGACTCTGCAGGGGTGGCAGAGCCTGGTCAAATGCGCCAGCTTCAGGGGTTGGTGCCATAGCGGCTACGTGGGTTCAAATCCCACCCCCTGCATTAGGAGGGAAAAAATGGATTATGATCAGCTTCTTGCAATAAACATCTTTGGAAACACAGTCTTTGATTATTTGATTGCGCTCGGAATGTTTTTCTTAACATGGATTGCCATATTTGCGGTTAAAAGAATAATTTTGGTACAACTTAAAGAGATAGCAAAGAGAACAAAAACCACCCTTGACGACAAAATGATAGAATACGTAAACGGTATAAACATATTCTTTTACATCGTTCTGTCCGTTTACATCAGCACTCTTTTTATAGTGATACCGGACTTCATAGGTAAAATAACATATTATTCATTGCTCATAACTCTGGCATATTATGTTGTAAAATTCGTACACAAAGTTATTGAACATTTATTCGGAAAAATAGAAGCTGAGCAGGCGAAGATATACCGCGAAACAGATTTTTCGCAGCTTCATCTGATGAGGGACATTGTAAAGGCTGTGATCTGGTTTATCGCAATATTGCTGTTCCTATCCAACTTAGGATTTGACATCACAGCGCTTATAGCGGGTTTAGGTATCGGAGGCATTGCGGTAGCGTTTGCTTTGCAGAATGTGCTTTCAGACATTTTTGCTTCTTTCTCGATATACTTTGACAAGCCGTTCAAGAAGGGAGATTACATAGTAGTCGGCAATGAAAAGGGGACGATCAAGAAAATCGGATTAAAGACTACAAGAATCGAATCTGTTGAGGGGGACGAGGTCATAGTTGCCAATAAGATGCTTGTGGACTCGGTGATTCACAACTATAAAAAGATGAATTTCAGAAGAGCGACTTTTACATTTGGAGTCGCATATGAAACTCCAGTGAATAAGCTTGAGAAAGTGCCTGAAATAATAAAGGAAATAATAGAAAGCAAGAGGCATGATGGAAAAGAAATTGCAAAAGTAGAGAGGGTATTCTTCAAGAGCTTTGGTGACTCAGCGCTTATTTATGAAGTATTGTATACTATTTCATCAAATGACTACAATGTGTTCGCGAAGGTCCAGCATGAAATAAACCTAGAGATTCTGAAGAGATTTAGAAAAGAAGGAATCAGTATGGCATATCCAACCAGAACTGTTTATTTGAAAAAGTCAGCGTGAATTTGCGCTTAAATGGTGATATTATGGGAAACCTGTCAGTTGCGTCCGTTGAAAGGATAATAAGGGCTGCAGGCGGGAGCAGAGTAAGCAGGGAAGCTGCTGAAGCGCTTGCAGTCATATTGGAACAGAAGGGAATGGAGATAGCTTCGAAGGCTGCAAAATTAGCAAGGCATGCCGGAAGAAAGACTATAACTGCGGACGACATAAGGCTTGCGCAATAATGATGAAAAAACACTGAAAATTAGACTTTTGAAAGCGCATAGATCAAAATTATGTCTAGCACTATAAACGCAAGCAAAAGTATGTTTCCTGGGGAGCCCCACACCAAAAGGTTTGTAAAGCTGCTAAGCACAACAAATTCCATTGCAACTGCGGACAGCACTACCAGTACTTTTGAAACGAACAAGTCATAATTGAGTATGATATACCCTCCTATTATTGCCACTGCGATCCATGCTATGAGCGCGATGTCGCTAAACATCGTAAACCATAGAACAATTGAAGATGCAAGAATCAGCATGAGGTAGGAGATAAATTTCGTCTTTAATCCAGCCTCTATTATTTCAACCTGCTGTTTTGAAGGAATTTGCCTTTTTGGTTTTTTCATTTTAACACCCGCTTAGACCAATGTAACTTCCTCTATCTGGGCTTGGCTAACCCCTGGAATTGCATTTAGCTTTTCTTCCATGTCTCCGCCAACACTGTCAGGAACTATGAAAAGTACTTTAAGCGCCTTCACCCCGAATCCCACTTCCTCAACCCTGGCATCTGCAAGCTTTCCGATCTTTGATATCTCTGCCTTTATTGACTCAAACTTTGACGGATCTTCAACGTATATCTTTGCTGTAACCATTACATCTCCCATAATATCACAAATATATTTATAGAAAAAAGAATTTAAATATATATTAAAATTATTAGGAAATCTCAAAGGT
Organism: Microcaldota archaeon; assembly: GCA_026413625.1. Taxonomy (GTDB): domain Archaea; phylum Micrarchaeota; class Micrarchaeia; order CABMEP01; family CABMEP01; genus DTQF01. The sequence continues at coordinate 8,288 of JAOAKO010000009.1, read as the reverse complement.
GGAAAAGAAAGCTATAAAAACATAATCCACTATATTATGGTACTGATCTTATTTTGGATCGTTATATTTTAGATTAAGGTGAATTTATGAAAACATGCATAAGCTGCGGAAAGCAAGCAAAAAGATATACTGAATTCGAGAGCCCGAATGGAGAAAAGATAGTAAGATGCAAATACTGCAAAGAAAACGGAGTGCCTTACAAAACACCATCTGGATTTGAAGGTCCATAAGCGTGTATTCGAGTTGTTTAGATTTTAAGATATTTGCAATTCTTTTGCCATATAAGGATCTTCAAATTCGTATCCTAATTTTCTATAGTATTCCCTTACTCCAACTCCGCTGATTACATAAAGCTTTCTTATTTTTCTTTCTCTAGCAATCTCTTCAGCCTTTTGCATGAGTTTCTTGCCAAGACCTGAATGCTGAATTGGAATCGCTTTCTTAGTGCTTGTCGAATCTGTTGCATCCTTTATTTTGAGTTCCGGACCGTATACGTGCAACTCTCTTACAAACGCATAATCGCTATTTCCGTCCATAATCCTTAATCTGCAAAGGCCAAAAAGCAAACCGCGATATTCGTATGAAATGAAATATTCGTCTCCTCCCGAAGCTCTATAGTTCTGAACTGTGAGATTTAGGTCTTTTGCAGAAAGCCTAGATGCTTCTTCTCTGCTTATCGTCCCCTTAACTATTGAAAAACCGATCTCTCTGCATCTTATGCATCTGCAAGATTTTCCTTCTTTCTTCAATTCCTCGTATATTATATTTCGCATGTCTATTTTCTTAGTTCCGTTAAGTATGAAAGATGGGGGTATTTCTCTCATCACTCTCATTATTCTTACCCACCCGGGCACTAGAAGCTTTATTTCTTTCAACAAAGAAATCAACTCTCTATCGGAATATGTCGTATATTTTTTTTCCTTATGCCAAAGCTCAAGCTCGCTTCCCTTCATAACCTGAGTGGGATATATCTTTATTTGATCCGGCATAAATCTCTCATCCTTAAATATCATTCCAAACTTCTCGAGATCATTTTTAATGCTAGATCCGGGGAGGCCAGGCATTAGGTGATAACCGACTTTAAATCCTGCGTCCTTAAGCCTTTTCGTTGCATCTGCTACATCTTTGACAGTATGGCCTCGTTTCGTAATTCTGTATATCTCATCATCTGGAAGTTGTACGCCTAATTCACACCTGGTTGCGCCGAGTTCAAGCATTCTTTTGACATCTTCCTCCCTGCAGTAATCGGGTCTGGTTTCTATGCACAATGCCACACAACGATGTTTTGCAGTTTCGTTGATTTTCTTGGCTTCTTCCAAATCCTTTGCTTCCCTTCCATTCATCGCATCAAAACATCTTTTTATAAACCAATATTGATAGTCAATAGGATAGGCGGTAAAAGTACCGCCCATTATTATGAGCTCTATCTTTTCAGTCGGATGTCCCATGGCCTCAAATGACTTTATTCTTGCAAGAACCTGCTTGTATGGATCATAATTTAGCTCCTTTGCCCTCATAATTGCCGGACTGAGAGGAGTATAAGACTGTGGAACCCCCAATGTCGGACAATAAACGCAAGTTCCATGCGGGCATGGCCTTGGCTCTAGAACAACCGCTATTGGAGTGACTCCGCTCATTGTTCTTGTGGGTTTTGTAGGCATGAATAGTTATTTGCAAAGCAGGATTATTAATTTTGCGCATTAAATAGACAATATGGGAATAAGAGAATTTGAATGGAAAGATATAGAAAAAATAATGGAAATTGAATTGGAATCGTTTGACAAAGATGTTTGGTCGATAGAGGAATTTATGAAATGGTATGAGTTATGTAGAGACGGTTTTTTAGTTTACGAATCCGATAATGAAATAGTGGGATATATTATTGTGCAGGTTCTAGAGTCGGGAAAAGGCTATATAAGATCTTTGGCAGTGAAAAAAAAATACAGAAACAAAGGAATAGGAAGAAAACTTATAATGGAATCTGTGTCAAAATTGAAGCTTAATCGCTTGGAGTTGCACGTTAGAGTAGGAAATCCGGCAGTAGAATTTTATAAAAAACTGGGGTTTGAAGAGATAAGAAGATTTGAAAAAGCATACCGTGACGGGGAAGACGCCATATATATGGCACTTGAGTTAAAGTGAAACCATGAAATACGATAAAAAAGATCAAATGAGGGTATGGGATTCAATAGCTGAAGGATGGGCCGGATGGAGAAACACTGTAAGGAAGGACGTTATTGAATTCAGCAAGGATTGGAAACCTGGCAAGATATTGGACATAGGATGCGGAAGCGGTAGAAACCTATACTATTTTGCTGAACGCGGATTTGACTGGTATGGGATTGATTTCAGCAAGGAAATGATAAAACAAGCAAAAGAAAACTTCAAGAGGAAGGGGATTAGAACAAATGACGAGAATGGAAAAGATCGGCTGATCGTAGCGGATATGACTGAAATTCCATTTGAGGATGAAGCATTTGACTACTGCATTTCTATCGCGTCTTTCCACCATCTTCCGAAGCGATTGCACGAAAAGGGACTGGAAGAAATTAAACGCATTTTAAAACCGGGCGGGGAATGCATTTTAAGCGTATGGAACAAGTACTCATTCGCACAGCCCGGATTCTGGTTCTCCCCAAAGGAAAAGTTCATTCCATGGAAAAGAAAGGAAAAAAGCGGAAGTGTTAAAGCACATGAAAGATATTACTATCTATTTGATTGGTTTGAGATCACTAGCTTGGTTAGAAAAAACGGCTTTCAAATTAAAAAGGCAACTGATTTCTTTGCTGAGAACATTACCCTGCTTTTAAAGAAGGCATAGTGTTTTTAAGTTTTTGACATTTACTCATGTCATGGAAGATATAACGCTAAAAGAAAAGATGGAAGCTGTAAAGATGGCATTGAAGCTTACGTACCTATCTTCAAAACCATTGACGTTTCTCATCATGTTTTTTATCATCGCATCTGGATTAATCGGAATAATTATTCCTTATATCTTTCAAATTATCATTGACACGCTTACAGCGCAAAAGGAAGTCACTGTCTTTGAAGGACTGGCTATTGGACTCATTGGTAGCGTCGTTGCATACGTAGTTTTAAGAGTGATTCAAAAGACGTTAAGCAATGTGAAATTTATCTTTCAGAAATTGCATGCGCAAAAAATAGAGAATTATACCGTTTATATGATGATGAAAAAGATAGCGACCTTAGACGCTGCTTATTTTGAAAATCCGAAATATTATCAAACATTGCAGAATGCCAACGATTCAATATGGCAGATTTTTGATATCGTGGCCGAAATTAGCAATTTAATTACACAAATGATAAGCCTAGTTGTCATATTTTTAATATTGATAAATTTCAACTGGATTATTGCGATTCTCATAGTACTTTATGCAATACCTGTTTTTTACATCGGTGCAGACATGTCCAAGATACAGTGGAGCGTATACTCAATATTTTCTCCTCTTAGAAGGAAAGCTATATACTATAAAAGAATGTTAACCCGTGAGGTTAACGCCATAATGGAAGTAAAGTTATTTAAGTTGGAGGACTATTTCTTGGAAAAATATTGGAAGCTTGTAAATAAGAATTATGCACAGCAAGAAAAATTAGCAAAAAAAGAAGTATTGCATATAATCATTATCAATTTGATAGAGGGAATAGTTACGCTGATTTCAGCTTGGTTGATAATAGAGAGCTATTTGAATGGAGGTATTACAATAGGTCAGTTGACGTTCTATTGGTCCTTGCTGTTTCAGGTAATTGGGTCAAGCGGATTAATACTTGAATCTGTATACGAGATAAATCACAAATCGAAATATATAACGCAGATTCTGCGTTTGATGAATTTCAAACCCATCATAAAAGAGCCGAAACAAAAGAAAGAATTTCCGAATCCGATAAAGAAAGGTATAGAATTCCGAAATGTAACGTTTTACTATCCTGGAAGCAAAAAGCCTGTCCTTAAAGATTTTAACCTAAAGATAAATGCGAATGAAAATATTGCAATTGTAGGTGAGAACGGAGCTGGAAAAACAACTTTAATAAAACTGCTCTTAAGGATGTACGATGTTTCTAAAGGGGAAATTCTAATAGACGGAATAAGTATAAAGCAATTCAGCAGAGATGAAATATACAAAAATATAGGAATAATATTCCAAGACTTCGGAATGTATGAGGCAAGCGTAGAAGAAAACATATGGTATGGCAATATCGAAGAGAAGATAAGAATAGAAAAAATCCATGAAAGCGCTCAAAAGGCTGGGGCCTGGGAATTTATAAAATCCCTGCCAAAGCGATATAAGACACACCTAGGAAAGACCCTAAAGAAGGGAGGCACAGAACTATCTAGAGGGCAATGGCAAAAAATTGCGCTTGCTAAAGCATTTTACAAAGAGGCGCAAATCCTCTGCTTGGACGAACCTACTGCCTCAATAGACGCTAAAAGCGAATATAAGCTATTCAGGAGATTTAAGGAGCTCGCGAAAAATAAAACAACAATACTTATCTCCCATAGATTTTCAACAGTCAAAATGGCAGACAGGATAATTGTAATTGACAAAGGAAAGATCATTGAATCCGGCAGCCATAAAGAGCTTATGAAAAGAAACGGAAGGTATGCGAAGTTGTATAACTTGCAGGCTGCAGCATTCCGCTAAATTATTTTCAAATTACTTTCAGAAAGTCATTTTATCTGCTGCATTCTGCCGAAGCTGATTATTCCGATGTAAGAGCATACCAATCCAAAAACAACCAAAACAGAAATGTCAAGCAAAATAGGAAATGCGCCTTCTCCTATTATCACAGTCCTTAATGCATCAACTCCGTATGTCAATGGATCAAGATGCGAAATCGTCTTAATGAAATCAGGAAGATTTGAAGATGAAACATCAAACAAAGCGCCGCTGAAAAAGAAAAGCGGCCAAATAACAAAGTTTTGAACCAGACCAAATCCCTCTTGAGTGGACATGTTAGCTCCTATAACCAGCCCCAAGCTTACCATCGACCAGGTTATAAGGAGCATAATTAATATGGCTGGAAGGAAGCTTATCAATGGAAACTGGACAATGAAAATATAGCCTAATAGCAATAGAATTATTCCGTGAATCATTGCATCTGTCATGCCGCCAAGAAGCTTTCCGAAAAAAACAGTGGACCTTGACACCGGAGCAACCAAAACCTCCTTTAGGAAATCAAGCTTTCTGTCCCAAATTATGTAAACGCCGAAAAATATTGATGAAAAAAGAATGGACATGGTAAGTATACCTGGAAAGATAAATTCCTGATAGCCGCTTTCCCCTCCTATCGATCCGCTTATTCCGCCGCCAAAAATGAAAAGCCAAAGCAAGGGCGAAACGAAAGAAGAGATCACCCTTTCCTTCTCTCTGATGAATACCTTTATTTCCCTCAGCCAAATTGCATAAACGCCGCTTAGGCCCATATCATCACTCACTCAAAATTTAACAAAGTGCTATCTGATTTGATAGTTTGTTATCTGTTAGACCTGTACGTTGCAATCCTATTCATTATCGAATCCTCCCCATTTTCTTCGTGAATGTATCTGCCAGTATAATGCAGGAAGACGTCATCTAATGAAACTCTTCTCACCTCGACAGAATCTACCTTTCCTGCAATTGAAAGTACTTTCTGCAAGTTTTTAGCGGCGTCTTCCACAACCAAGTCGACATGGTTTTTGCCGGGCTCTGAATTAATTTTTTTAACGCACTTTAACCTCCTCAGATTTGAAATTGATATGCTTCCGGTTAATCGAATTATGTCTTCTCCTATTTTGCTCTTCAGCTCGTTGCTGGTGCCTTCAACCACTATCCTTCCTTTGTCTATTATTGCAATTCTGTCGCATAATGAATCGGCCTCTTCGAGATAATGTGTTGTAAGAATTGTAGTTATTTTCTTCTCTTTTGTAATCGTCTCTATATAATGCCAAATCGTTCTCCTACTTGCGGGATCTAACCCTAGCGTAGGCTCGTCCAAAAACAAAATTTTAGGCGTATGCAAAAGCCCTCTTGCGATTTCCAATCTTCTTCTCATGCCTCCCGAATATTTTCTTACCAAATCATCCGCCCTGTCTGAAAGTTCTACAAGGTTTAACATTTCATCTATCCTTTCATTCATCTCTTTTCTGTCCATTCCGTATAGCATTGCGTGCAGCTCCAGGTTTTCTCTTCCGGTAAGCAAATCGTCAACGCTTGGCTCTTGAAAAACTATACCGATATTCTGCCTTACTTTCAAAGGATCCTTCAGTACATCATATCCTGCCACTCTTGCGATTCCAGATGTTGGCCTGATAAGGGTTGAAAGCATGCTTATGGTTGTTGTCTTTCCTGCCCCATTTGGACCAAGTAACCCAAATATCTCTCCGCGCTTAATCTTAAGTGAAATACTGTCCACAGCAGTAAAGTCACCGAATTTTTTTGTAAGATTTTCAATCTCTATGGCGAACATATAATCACTTATAGTTCTGTAAATCATTACAAATCAAGCTTTACTTGCTTTGTCTTAAATTTTGATTCTGCAATAAGGCGCTTTGAGGTTGACCATTCTGTCCTAAGATACTTTAAAAGAACAGGATTGTCTATATTATTTCTTATGCAATTTATAGCGAGTTCATCGTGCGGGTAGCCTGTCCCAAAATCGCAGCCTATCTCCTTCTTTATTTTTTCGATTTCTTGGTCCCTTGTGACTTTCGCTATTATGGATGCCGCGCTTGCGATGGGATATTTAACATCTGCCTTATGAGAGGAGTGAAGTCTGTCTAAAAGTATGTGGTTCAAAGGAAGATTGGATTTTATTCTATGCGTAAACTTTACTGCGTCCGGATCCGGTGCGTCAATATATAACTTTTCTATTTTTTCTGCTATTTCCGGCTCTATCTCTTTAATTGCCTCTGAAACAAATATCGCTTCAACCTCATTAAGGCTTATGCCTTTTTTCATGTGTTCATTTATCTGTTTTGCAGATATTTTTTGGACATGCAGATGGCACATCTGCCTTATTTCTTCAGCCAATTTCTCCCTTCTTTCTGGGGAAAGCATCTTTGAGTCCTTGACGCCTAACGACTTTAGCAACGGCTCCTTGTCCTTTTCCGTTATCGCGACACATAAGACAAGCGGGCCTAAAACTGCGCCTCTCCCAGCTTCATCTGCACCTCCGACTAATTGACCCGCCAATTTTACATGTACACTGCGCATAATTAGAATTTAATATTAAATTTAATAAAGGAATAGGTTAAGAAGTAAAAAAGGAAAAAAGGTTATTTTTTATTTATGTCTAAAAGAATTGCAAGGCTTCTAGCTAGGTTTCCTGCATTATTTTCTTTTAGATATGCAATTGTTTCATTGAAAAGTTTTGTATGTGAAACGCCCGGTGTTTTTATGGCTTTAGATGTTATTTCCGCTAGTGTTTTAATTTTATATTCCTCAGAAAGTTTTGGATTCTCTTTTATATACATATATACCTCTTCATACATGTCTCTGCAAATTTCAGGATTTGAGCATGCTGCAAATGCCTGCTCAAGTATCTCTACCATTCTGTTTGGTTTTTCTTCTGTCCTTTTTTCCTGAGCAATAATAGAGTTCTTAACTCTTTCTAGTGCAAGTTTAAAGGTGTTTGATGCATTTATTTTTTGATCTTGCGAAGCATGTTCGTTTGTAATCGCAATGCTTGCCAATACTCTGCATGCGCTTTCAATGTTTTGCGGTTGCAGTATCGGATATTCTGCTAAGTCCAAAAACCTCTGTGTCAAAATATAATTAATGGCCTCCAAATAAATGTTTTCATCAGCGACTCCAGCTATAGCGGCGCTTTGCGCAATGGATTCGATAGAAAGATAATATCTTTCGGCGGGCTGCTGCTTGGCAACTTCCTTTAATGCTCTTAAATAGAAACCGCTGTCTTTAATCGGATTTCCCCCTTCACAAGCGGATTCAACCAAATGAACTACTCCCATATAATTCTTATCTGAAATTAATTTTTCTAGGATTTTGTATTCCTTTCTTGAATAATCTGATTCGCGTTTCATTATTTTATTATCATCCTTTTTTCTTGAAATCTTAGCTATTGAACCTGCAAAATTATGCCTAACGCATTTGATTACTTTATATTTATCTTTCACACTATCCCTCCATTTAAAATAACAAAAAATAAGCACATGTGAGATATATATACTTTTCTATAAAAAGAAGAAAAATGAAAAAAGAAAAAAATTACGCCTCTTTTGCCACTTCAAAGATTTCCCTTAAGCAGACTACTGCAAGGCCCGGAGCGAC
>JAOAKO010000008.1 GCA_026413625.1 Microcaldota archaeon | reverse complement strand
GAAGCTTAGTAAAGAAACTTAAAAAGAAATGCGATAAAGAAGAATTGAGCATAAAGGACATGAAAACAATAATCAGAAGGAAGAGGAGAGAGGTCAAAATGATTCTTAAGGCAGCTGAAAATGGATTTGATATCCAAAAGCGCGCATATGAGAGACTCGCTAGGCAGATTTAAATTCATCCATTATGGACTCCTAAAAACTTGCTAATCATAACGTTTATAAATAACTTATGTGTGGTTTTATTGTTATTTTGCAGCTATAATATGGACTTTAATGCAGCAATGCTGCATTAGAAATACGGTGATTAATTTGGGAAAATGGACTGAAAAATGGGCTGAGAAGTCAGAGAAAACTCTGGGAAACTATAGAGGAGAAGGAATATTCATGAAAATGATGATAGAAAAAGACAGAAAACAAAAAATATGGGTACGAAAAAGAAAGCCAAAAGGAGACAATCGCCAGAACGAAGACGATTATGACAGACTATAGCTAAATATTTTCTATTTTCGCTGAAAACAGACCAATATTAAACATACTTTTTATTTTTTTCTGTTTAAATCTTTTTGTGATTTTATGACTAAAGAGTCAAAAGAAGAAATTGACATAATGCAAATTTTGAAGAGAGACGGGGAATCAATCCAAAAAGACACGATTTCATTTTTGCAGAAAGAACCTGACTCGAAATTGAAGGAAATGATGCTGGACTACCCTCTAAGGGGTGGAAAGCACCTGCGTTCCGTCCTTGCGCTAGAAACATGCAAGGCTTTTGGGGGAAATCCAAGAAAAATGAAGAATATTTCTATCGCATTAGAGCTGTTCCAGCACTGGATACTCATCCATGACGACATAGAGGATTATTCTGAGGAAAGGAGAGGAAAGCCAGCTCTACATCACATATACGGGATGCCGCTTGCAAACAATACCGGTGATGCGCTGCACATAAAGATGTGGGAGGTTCTCTACCAAAATAGAAAGCTAATAGGCGATGAGCTCACTTTCAAAGTTATGGATGAGTTTATTAAGATGATGGATAGATGCGTGAAAGGACAATCCATGGAATTGGAATGGGTTCACGAAAAGAGATGGGACATAAGCGAAGAGGATTATTACAAAATGTGCAAAGGAAAAACCACCGGATATACGTTTATAACCCCATTTCGACTCGGCGCAATCATAGCAGGAGTCAAGGAAGTCAAGCTAAAGCCTTTTTTTGATATCGGAGACGACATCGGGCTTGCATTTCAAATAGAAGACGACATATTAAATCTAGTGGGAGAAAAGGACAAGTACGGAAAGGAAATTGCGGGGGACATCTATGAAGGAAAAAGAACGCTCATGCTGATCCATCTTGTAAAGAATGCGTCAAATGACGAGAGGAAAAAAATAACCGAGATAATGAACAAGGAAAGGGAAGATAAGACAGAAAAGGAAGTCGAATATGTTCTTTCTTTAATGCAAAAATACGGGAGCATCGATTATGCGAAGGAAAAGGCGCTATTCTTTGCAAAGAGGGCAAGAAAGAATTTTGACAAACACTATGCCTTCATGAAAGACAGCGAAGCAAAGAGATTTATCGATGGACTATTTGATTTTGTAATAAATAGAGAGATGTAATTTAAAAACATCAAAAGGTAAATTATTCAAAAAGCTCATTTGTTTTTGTTTTTCCTTCTTTCAATCTTGATTTCACTCTTTTTCTCATCTCTTCTACCTGGGCTATCAGCTCTTCAACGTTTCCAACCCATGATTCTGAAAGGCCTAATATTTTTCTCTGCCATTCTGCATTTTTGAGCGTCCTTATGTGAATGTCGAATAATATGTTCTCTATCTTTTCCCTTTCGCTTGGAAGCAAATACGTCATTTTATCCATTGTTTTTCTGATTTCCTCTATGCTGTCAAATTCTTTTGTCATCTCAAAAAATCTTTCAAGCTCTTTTTCTCTGTTAAACTTAGGCAGGTTATTATTCATTTTCATCTGTCCACCTCTATATAAGATTATAGAATATTAAAAGAAGAACATCCGGTATTTTTATACTTTTCCTTTGTCTAGAATTAGATCTGAATAACTTCCCCTATCTCCGGTGCTACTGCGTCGTATCCGTTTTCTTTCAGTTCTGCGGCAAATCCTTCGCAATCATCGCCATGGACGCAGATTATTTTTGACGGATTTAGCTTTTCTATGAATGTAAACAGTTCGTTTCTTCCGGCATGGGCGCTTAAAGGCTCGTAAAATACATTCAGGTTGATCGGAACTTGCTTTTCCTTTTGGCCCTCTTTTCTCGGCTTGAGCTTTACCATTTGCTTATTCTGCAGAAGCCATCCGCCAGTTCCCTCTACGCAGTATCCGGTAAACACTACCGACGAATCAATGTCCTCCTGCTTCTTCATTTCGTTTAAGGCAAGAAGATAGCTTATTGCCGGCCCGCCCTCTAACATTCCGGAAGTTGCGATTATTACGGACGGCTCCTTCAGCACCTCATTCTTATTCTTTCCAACCGGCTTAAGATTCTCAAGCGCATTTCTCAGTTTTCCCGCATTCTTGACGTATCTCGGGTAGCTCATTGTTATTTCAGAAGCGGTCTTGCCCATTCCGTCTATGAATATCGGAGCGTTTATTTGGTAATCCGCGAGCACCATCGCCAATTCCTGAGTCCTTCCTACTGCAAATGTCGGGAACAACACGTGCCCGCCGTCCTTTAGAGTCTTTTTAATAATGTTGATTATTTTTCTTTCAATCTCTCTTCTTGGCGGATGATACTTTTTAGCATATGTACTTTCGATTATTAGCGCATCGAATCTTCCTTCCGGAACGGTTGCCCCTGCAAGAAGACGAGTTTCGTCTAATTTAAAGTCGCTGGTGTAAAACAATTTTTTCTTTCCAGTTTTTATTTCCATCATTGCGCTTCCAGGTATGTGGCCAGCATCGTAGTATGTGAATTTAACGCTCCCTATCGAGTGTTCCATATCGTAAGGAACCCCTACAGTCTTGTTGAATGTGCCGTCAATATCTTTTCTTTCATAGGGCAGTTGAGGGTCTACCTTTTTTGCGTCCTTAATAAGCAAGTCTGCAAGCCCCTGTGTAGGTATTGTCATAAAGAAAGGAGTATTGTATCTTCTGTATAGCTCTGGCGAAAAGCCCGAATGGTCAAGATGCGCATGCCCAATCAGAGCGGCATCGACATGCACGCCGGTGCTTAATTTAGGCAAGCCAGTTACTTCCATATCCTGGTCCTTTACTTTAATTCCGGCATCCAGAGCGATTTTCTTTCCTTCTGTTTCAACAAGCATTAAGGATCTTCCGACTTCTCTTCCAGCTCCAAGCACATGTATCTTCAATGACTCACATCCGATATCCTGCTTCTAATTTGGATATCTGCCTAAATAGAATTTAAGAGTAGATTTTTTAAATCATTAGCTCTAAGTTTTATTGATAAATATAGGTGTGAACCTTAAACGAGGATATATATGGAAATGCCGAAAGATTTAACAATACTTGATTTAATCGTTCTTGAAAAAATCGAGAAAGACTCTCTTATGGAGAGCTTCAGCGGAAAGCTCTATTCTTCATTTTTCGACACAGCCTCCATATTGGGAACGTTGCAGGTCAAACAGCTTGTTTCCATTTCTTCTGCAATCGGAAGGAGCGTAGTAAACAGAAGCGAGCTTGGGGAGAAGGTGCTCTTGTATGCAGAAGAAAAATCGTCCGAGCCATTGGACGGATTGGACCATGTAATATTGAAGTCAATTGCAGGAGGAAACAAAGTTTTTGAAAGCGTTAAAAACGACCTAAATCTAAGGAGTGACGATCTTGCAGTCCATTTGTATAAGGTGATAAAACAGGGATATGCTGATTACGAGATACGCGCCGGGAAGCTTACACTAAACATCACCGAGAAAGGCTTTAAGCTTACAGGATATGTTCCTAAAAAGCAAAACGCTCAAGTTGAGCAGAAGCAGTCAGCCCAAATCCAGCCAAAGGCAATTGAGGTGAAGCAAACAAAGCAACTCGACATAAAGTCAGTTCTTTCTTCTGCTGATGCCACCCCCGCTGAAATTAGTGAAGAAGGAAAGAAGCTCGGTGCGTTAGATAAGTTTATAGGCAAACTGTCATATTTTGTAGGAAAATACGCCCCGTATATAATAGTGGTAATATTGCTGCTAATCCTTTTGGCCTTATATCTGACAGGTTATATAGCGTTTTGAGAGATGAGTATGAGACAGTTTGATTTGTCTTCCAAATATGAAATTCCAGTTGTGGAATATGCCATCGCTAAAAGCGCAGATGAAGCTCAGCGGATAGCAGACAGCATAGGTTATCCGGTTGCAATGAAGATTGCTTCCTCTCAGCCGATCCACAAGACAGAGATAGGAGGGGTCAGACTAAATATTCCGCATGACGCTGTTCAGCAGACATTCAACGACTTGCTAAGAACGTCTATATCTGCAGGAATAGAATTCGAAGGCGTCATAATCCAGCAAATGGCAAAGCCAGGAATAGAAATGATTGTCGGAATGAAACACGATCAAACTTTTGGCCCGATAATAGTGGTCGGGGCCGGAGGTATTTACGCTGAAATTCTCAAGGATGTAGCGATTAGAGTGTGCCCTATAGATAGAGAAGATGCGAAAGAGATGGTCATGGAACTAAAATCATACCAAATTTTCAAAGCAAGAGGAAAAGAATACGATTTGGATGCGCTTATCAATACCATACTAAAGGTCAATTCGATTGCATTGACTGAAAAAATAAAGGAGCTCGACCTCAATCCAGTGATTGTCCATTCAAAAGAATCCGGAGGGGGCTGCGAAGTGGTGGATATTCGAGTAATAGAGTGATGCTTATGATGCGCGATCTTAAAAAAATGTTTGAGCCGGAATCGATCGCAGTGATCGGTGCATCTAGAGAGCCGAATAAAATAGGACATGTCATACTTAAGAATCTTGTAGAGGGCGGTTTTTCAGGGCAGGTTTATCCGGTTAATCCTTCTGCGGAAATAATTCTTTATCAGCATGCATTCGCATCTGTTAAGGACATCCCCTCCCAAGTCGATCTTGCGATTATAACAACCCCTCAGAAGGCAGTTCTGAAAGTTCTTGAAGAGTGCGGAGAAAAGGGAATAAAAAATATAGTAATAATCACTAGCGGATTTGCCGAAGTTGGAAATGTAGAAGATGAGAATAAAGTAAGAGAAATCGCCAAGAGATACGGAATGGCAATCATAGGGGTAAACTGCATGGGATTTATCAATCCTTACTCAAGGGTTGATTCTGTTTTTAATCCAGTATATAAATTGGGAAGACCAAAAGCAGGAGAAATAGCGTTCATCAGTCAGAGCGGCGCAATAGGTGCGGCCGTCATGGATCTTGCCGCAAAAATGGGAGTTGGCATCTCTTTGTTTGTCTCTTATGGAAATGCAACGGTTGTGGACGAAACAGACCTTTTAGAGCATCTTTATCAAGATAAGCGAACAAAGGTAATAGCAATGTATATTGAAGGCGTAAAAGACGGCAGGAGGTTCCTTGAAGTGGCCAAAAAGGTGACAAAGAAAAAGCCAATTATTCTGATCAAGGCCGGCAAAACAGAAGCAGGAGTAAAGGCGGCAGCATCGCACACTGCAGCGCTTGCTGGTGATTATTCAGTTTATTCGGCTGCCTTTAGGCAAGCGGGCATTATTGAAGTTGAATCTCTTACTGATTTATTTGACTTTTCGAAAATATTTCTCCAGCCTTTTCCAAAGGGAAAGAGGGTCGGAATAATAACTAACGGGGGAGGAATAGGCGTTCTCACTGCGGACCAAGTGCTGCTAAACGGACTTGAAATTGCAGAGTACAAGTTAGAAACAAAGATAAAGCTTAGGGAGGCAATGCCGATGCACGTTAACATTACAAATCCGTTGGATCTTGCCGGAGATGCAGATGCAAGCAGGTTCAGGCAAGCGCTTGAAGCCCTTTATGCAGATGAAAATGTTGATATAATCATACTTACACCTCTTATGCAGACAGTACATCTTGATCCGAGCATCATTGATTTGATCGTTTCTTATTCGCAGAAAATGGAAAAGCCAATCTCAGTAATAACAATCGGCGGCAGCTATACCGAACAGAATCGTGCGCTCCTGGAAAACGGAGGAGTCCCGACTTATACATCACCTTACGTTGCCACTAAAGCAATTTCAAAACTAGCGTGGTATGCAGGAAGATACGGGAAAGAATAGCGCGCTATCCTTTTTCCGATTCTGCGGCTTTTCTTTTGGCAAGTTCGCTCAAAACATGATCTATATTTTCGTCGTCTTGGAGAGCTGCCATAAGGAACTCAACGTCTAGACCGTTTGCTTCTGTATTTTCAAGCCTTTTTTTAATTGATTGAACGCCTATCTCCCTTACTGAAAGCTTTTGCTCATACATTTTTCTTAGGCTTTCCAGCTTTTCCTTCAGTCCCTGTTCTCCAAGCTCGTTGTCGATTTGAAGGATGCACGATTCTTCATATTCCTTGTATATGTCTTGCAAAGATAAATTTTCCCTTTTAACGCCCTGCTTCAATGTGCCCGTAACAACGATTCTAACGATGGGCTGATTTATACTTTCTCCATTTTTAATCAGCTCATCGATTTTACGCTTAATCGCGTCAATTACTTCATTCAGATCAGCGTCTTTGAATTCAATTTCGCTGTAGCAGAATTTCCTGCTATCAATGTCTTTGAAAGTCAATTCGTTTGTTTTTGTGTCCAAAATCACATAAGCCCTGGGTTCTTCTTCCTCTTTTTTGAGTTGCGTTATAACGGTGCTTCCGGGGATCAGCAATTTTTTGCCGTTTTTTTCAATCACGATTCTTTTGTGTATATGCCCGCACAGGTACAGATCAAAGCCAGAAGGAAGTTCTTCAAGCGAAATTCCTTCAGCCATAGGAATTACTTCTTTAATGGTCTGATGCAGCATTAAAATGTTGTAAGCTCCAGCAATCGGCTTAAAGTCAAGTTTCCCTAGCGTTTCGCGTATCGAATCCTCTGTCGTCCCCCCCACCCCGTGGATTGCGACCTTTTCTATGCTTCCATCTTCCGATTTCTTTTCGAAGACAACAACCTTGTCGCTAGCGTTTGTTATCAATCCGGCTCTTTCCAAAAGCTCTACAGGATTCACCATTCCCTTAGACCTTCTGTCATGGGTCCCATGTATGGCAACTACGGGTAATCTTTCGGTTATAATCCCCTTCCCTTTCCAGTTTACTTTCTTTCCGTATGCGAATATTTCCATTGCGCTTGCAATTATCTCAAATTTAGGGGTCTTGGTGTCAAATATGTCTCCAGCAACAAGCACCAAGTCAGATTCGTCGCATGCCTTTTTAAAAGCCTCATCTGCCTGTCTTATCGAATCTTCGTAGAATCTTGGATATCCGATGTGCGTATCTGAAAGAATCCCTATTTTCATTTTTTTCACTTCATTTATATTGTTTAGTTTGTATATCCTTAAAACATATTTATAATTATTTCTGTTCAATAATCATTAATACAAGTTTAGATTGGTAGAGACAGGAGGGTAAAGAAATGAAAAAATTAAGCAAGAAAAAAAATAAAAGTAAAAAGAAAATCACAAAGACGCATAATCGTTCTACCAAGCTGAAAAAGGACAGTGCTGCAAACAAAAAAAAGATTTTATTTCTGACTACCGGAAGCAAGTCGCTTGACAGGCTTTTAGGAAAAGGAATAGTGAAAGGAACATCTGTTTTGATTCTCGGAAGTCCGCATTCTGGCAAAAAACCCATTATAATGAAAATGATTGCAGACAACTGCTGCAAATATGAAATCAAGCCGATAATCATACTTACAGATATAGGGGTAAAAAATTGGACATCGATGGCGGAAAAAAACGGATGGTTATGCAAGAAAAAAGATTGTGAAATATTTTATGTAGACAGTTATTCGCAGCAGTTCAATTATTGCCTAGTTTCAGGCAATGTCAAGTGCCTTGAAGTGCCATTCACACTGAGCGCGCTTTCTATCGCTGTTTCGGATTATGTCCAAAAGGCAAAAAAGGAGGGAAAGGAGCCTTTGATAGTTCTACACTCGATTTCGACTTTATTGGAGACGTTTGGAAAGGATGAGGTGTTTTCTTTCCTTCAATTCTTTTTGGGAAAACTAAGAGTAGAGCAAATAACTGTGGTGTCGACAATGCAGTTGGGAGTTCATGGAGAAAACCTAGAGGCTTCGATTTCGGCCTTGAACGAATGCGTAATCAAGTTAAACAACAACAAATTGTGCGCATCAGGTTATACTACTATAAGGGATAACAATTGGCATGATTATAGGTTTGTTAAGAATGAGCTAGTGGTCAAGAGATAAAAGGTGCTAAGATGGTAAATCAACCGCCAAGAGGCATGAGAGATTTTTATCCCATAGAAGCAAATCTTAGAAAGAGAATAGTTTCAACAATTGAGAGAACTTACATGTCGTTTGGCTTTGAACCGTATGATACTCCAGCTATGGAATATATGGACGTTCTGGGAAAAAAGTCAGGAGAAGAAGTAAAAAAGCAGATATACCAAATAGACGACATGGGACTCAGGTTTGATTTTACAGTAGGTCTTGCCAGATTCATTTCAAATACCTCTCTCCCAAAGCCCATAAAACTATACAGGTCTGGGCCGGTTTGGAGGAGAGACGAGCCGCAGAAGGGGAGGTTTAGAGAATTTTGGCAGTCAGATATCGACATCGTAGGTTCTGGAAGTATGAAATGCGAGGCAGAGCTAATTGCATGTGCTAGCTCTGCGCTTGAAGACTTGGAGTTTAGAGAAGTAAAGTTTAAGATCAATAACAGGGAATGTCTTTTCGACATGGTAAAAAAAGCGGGAGTCGAAAGCGAAAAAATACCTCTTGCGATAAGAATACTTGATAAACTGGACAAGAAAGGGGAGGGAGGGGTGAAGGAAGAGATGCTTGCCTCCGGCATCTCTGAGGACTCCATCAAATTAATCTTTAAGTCGATACAGTATAAAAAGCAGGAATTTGTAGGCAGCGATAAGCTATACGAAATAATCGAGCTTGTGCGGGAATACGGAA
Source organism: Microcaldota archaeon (assembly GCA_026413625.1). Taxonomy (GTDB): domain Archaea; phylum Micrarchaeota; class Micrarchaeia; order CABMEP01; family CABMEP01; genus DTQF01. The sequence continues at coordinate 23,464 of JAOAKO010000008.1, read as the reverse complement.
TAAGCAACATTGAGGTCGATTATTCGCTTGCAAGAGGCCTTGACTACTACACCGGACCGATATTTGAGATTAAATGCGGATCATATCAGTTCAGCATAGGCGGTGGTGGGAGATACGACGATTTGCTTGGACTCTACGGCGCCCCATCTCCGGCTGTCGGATTGTCTCTGGGAATCGACAGATTGGCGGAAATAATAAAAGAGAAGGAAGGAATCAAAGACGACGCCCCATTTTCCCAGGCAGACATTTACATTGCAAACATAAAAGAAGAGACATATAAGTATGCCATTAGCGTCGCTTCCATAATGAGGAAAGCCGGATTAAACGTTTCATTGAATTTGACAGAAAGAGATCTTAGAAGGCAACTCGAATATGCGAATTCAATGAAGCTAAAATATGTAGCAATAGTAGGAACCAAGGAAATGGAGTTGCAGAAAATAACGCTAAGAAATTTGATTTCTGGCGAGGAAAAACAGATTCCAATTAAGGATGCGATTGCGCTGGTGAAGATGAAGTAGAAAGCAATTATATACTTTGGTCGCCATATGGATATAGGGTGTTATTATGCCTAATGAAAATAAGGAAATTAAGAATATCAAGCAGCTTACGGACAAGACAATTGAAGAAGGAGGAATTCTTTCGGTCATATATTTCGATGCGATAGGAAAGGACAAGGAAAAGATAGAGCAGCTTCTTGTCGAGTTAGTCGGCAGACTGAACGCCGAGAAGGATGTCGTATATTGTGTCGGTGACATACAGAGGGCAATCCCGTTAGAGGGGGGAGACTATTCTGCGGCGGCAAAGGTTACAATTCTGACGAAAAACTTTCCTACGCTTGCCAGGATATGTGACAATTACGGGCCGATAGGAATTGAAATAATTAAGCCGAATGAAATAGTGATTAAGCAGCATGAAGCGCAAGCGCTGATATTAGATCATGTGCACACAATATCAAATTTGCTTAAGGAGATCGTAGAGAGAACGATGAGTCCAGAGGAAAGAAAGAAGCTTGCAAAGATATTGGATGCCAGGGCAGAAAGAGGTAAAGAATTGATGCAGAAGGACGAAAAGAAATAGTTTCGGTGTGGAAAGGTGAAAAAATGGCAACGCGAGCTGGAATAGCGCAAACCGGGATAGAAGGTTTGGACAAAATGTTAGACGGGGGAATTCCAAAGGGCAGCGTAGTTCTAGTCTCAGGGGGAACCGGCTCAGGAAAATCGATCCTTGCTTCGCAGTTTCTATACAAAGGGATTACTGACTTTAAAGAAGCAGGGTTTTACATTTCGTTTGACGAGAGAAAAAGATCAATGTACAGGAACCTTGCTAAATTCGGATGGAACTTTTCAGCATATGAGGCCCAAAAGAAGTTTATATTCATTGAATATCCGATACATGAGGCAAAAGAATTTCTTTCGCAGGAGAGCACGCTTTTCAATCTAATCGTAGAGCTTGAAATCGAAAGGCTTGTGATAGACCCGATAACCCCTTTGACTATGCTTTATGTGGAGGAGCACAAGAGAAGGCAAGAAATGATGAAACTTGTGGATACGCTCAGAAGCTGGGGAACTACGACTCTTCTTATTTCGGAATCGAAGTCCGGATCGGAAACGGCCGGAATCGAGCCGCTGTGCGACGGCGTGCTGAAGCTTTCCGAAATACAAAACAAAAGCTATACAATAAAAACCTTGGAAATAGTGAAGATGAGAGGCATGGATTTTATCAAAAGGCCCGTGCCGTACAAGCTTGGCAAGGAGGGAATTAAAGTTTATCCAAACCAGTATATTTATTTATGATCGTATGCAGTTGGCGTGATCGTATGCAACATATAGATCCATTTGACGTTTCTGACGAGTCAATAAACTATCAGAAGCTTATAGAAGAATTCGGAACCCAGCCAATTTCGTCAGTTAAGAAACTGCCAAACTATAAGGCGTTTAGGAGAGGCTTTGTGTTTTCGCATAGGGATTTTGACAAATTTCTTACTGCGGTAGAGAAAGGAAAGAAGGCTTCGATAATAACCGGAGTCAACGCCTCCGGTTCGCTTCATTTGGGCCATAAATGGACCATGGATTTGGTCGTCGCGCTTCAAAGGGAGTACGACATCCCAGTTCTTCTTACGATTTCTGATGACGAGGCTTACGTTACTGGAAAAGTGAAGAGCCAGATTGAATCCCTTGAAAACGCAAAATTGATAGCTGCGCAGCTTCTTGCGCTCGGATTCAATCCGAAAAAGACTAGGATATTGATTCATCAGCAATATACAAAAATATACAATCTGGCAATAAAGCTTTCTACCCACTGCACAATGAATGAGATAAAGGCCATCTACGGCTTTGACATGTCAAAAAATCCGGGCCAGTGGTTTTATCCTGTTGTTCAGGCTGCGGACATTCTTCTTCCGCAAGAGCTCGACGGCCCCCATCAAGTTCTCGTTCCAATCGCCATCGATCAGGATCCGCATCTTAGGCTTGCAAGGGACATCGCAGACCGCGTCGGATTGGTAAAGCCAGCAACGGTTCACATGCGATTTTTGCGCGGTCTGAAGGGGGGAAGCAAAATGTCAAAGAGCAAGCCAGGCAGCGCGATTTTCCTGGACGAAGACCCGAAAAGAGCTGCCAAATTATGCATGCAGGCACTAACCGGAGGACAGCCTACAATAGAGGAGCAGAGGAAATACGGGGGAGATCCGGAGAAGTCCGTAGTCATTGAATATCTCGGCGCTCACTTTATAGAAGATGACTCTGAGCTGCAGAAACTTAAGGACGACTATAGGGCCGGAAAGATTTTAGACGGAGAAACAAAGCAATTGCTCGCGTCCCACGTAGAAAAGTATCTTAGCGAATTTCAGCCTAAGGTTAGCAAATACCTTGAAGAGATAGAAGACCATCTGATGAAAGACTGATTGCGCTTGCATAAATTTGTCAATAAATATTCGGGGTGAGAAATATGCTTAGCATGAACATATGGGTTTTTCTTTTGTTCACTGCATTGGGTATATGGGGAACTGTTTACCTGATCGCGAAGGAAAGAACGCCAAAGTCAAAGTTGCGCGAGCTTACTTCCAGAGCGGTTAAACTGGGGGTTTTCCTACTCGCTTTTGACTTCGTCTTTGAAAACGCAGGTCTGCTGCTAGGTTATTGGAATACCTCCGGAAGCATCCTTCAAATAGGGGCCGTTCCGATAGAAGTGATGGGAATCGCGTTCTGCGCAGGATTTACGTACGCAGTACTTTTCCAAAAGAGGTTTGACTGGCAGCTTGGATTTTTCAGCAGCGTATGGATTGCAGCTGCAGGAACAGCGATAGAAGCGATACTTGTCGGATTTGAAGTGCTTAACTATGCTGGAGGGTGGACATCGCTGCATGCATTTGCCGCGTATGTCGTTGCGTTTATGATAATGCACAAAGCGAATTCAATCCTATAACTAGTCAGTTAATTCGACAAATATTTCATCTTTTTCTATTTTTATTTTATATACTCTGATCGGCTTACGTGTAGGTCCGCTCATCGCCTCTCCGGTTTCCAGATTGAATGTTGCGCCATGCCACGGGCACTGCACATATTGATTTCCATCTTGCGATAGTATTCTTCCTTTGCAAAGCGGCCCTTTCATATGGCTGCATTCCGAATCAGCAGCGTATATCCTTCCAGAAACGTTGTAAATCGCGATTTTCTTTCCGCTTATCTCAAAATTTTTACATCCATTCATAGGAATTTCGCTTAGCTTAGCAATTTTTATCATGCAGTGTATTATTCAAAAAACATTATTAACTTTGCCGATAAAAATATTTATATGGAATTCAATGAAATTAAAGAAGGTAAGGCGACATTATCAGTTACAGACTCTGTTTTTTATAATCCCCATATGGAATTCAACAGGGACATATCATCGCTGGTGGTGGGGGCAGTGTCGGATTTTCCTCTAACAGTTTGTGATGGCATGTCCGCTTCCGGAATCAGGGGAATAAGATATGCCATGGAAAATAAAAACATTGAAAAGATAACTTTTGTCGACGGGGATGCAAATGCCTGCAAGTTGATAGAAAAGAATATCGTCATGAACAACATCCGAATAGACGCAAGAGTAGTTAATGACGATATAAATCACCACCTTTACAGGGGCGGATTCAAATATAATTTTGTAGAATTGGATCCGTTCGGTTCTCCTGTGCCCTTTATAAGAGCAGCGCTGTTAAACCTGAGAGCTTCGAAATACGGATTTCTTTCTGTTACCGCAACAGACACGGCAGTTCTGTGCGGCGCGCATCCGAAGGCGTGCCTTATAAACTATGGCTCTAAGCCAATGAATGGCCCAATTTGCCATGAAACGGGAATTAGAATTTTGATAAGCAATGTAGTCAAGACTGCCGCCCCTTTGCATCTGGGCGCGATACCGGTTTTTTCGCTTTCAAAGCGGCACTATATGAAAGTTATTTTTAAAGTTCAAAAATCAGCCAAATTAGCTTACGATGCGATGCTAAAGCTCGGCTTTGTATCAATGTGCCAAAGATGCGGAAACATCAAAACATACGACCGGCCAAGCATAGAAAGGAGTTGCGAATTGTGCAGTTCAACCCTTGATTGGGCGGGAGACCTGTGGCTTGGCAAACTTTATGACATTGAATTGGTTGACAAAATGATCGGCTTGAACACGGTGAGGGGCTATACGAACAAGCAAAAAATAGATTCCCTTCTTAAATTAATCAAGTCTGAGACGGAAATGCCCCCTTTTTATTACGATCTTCATGCGATTTCAGACAAGCACGGGATTCCTTCCCCAAAATTTGAATACGTAGTAAACGGTCTTATGGCAAACGGTTTTTCAGTTTCAAGAACGAATTTTAATCCGACCGCGATAAAAACCGATGCAGGATTGAAGGATGTGCTTCAGGCAATGGGAATAAAAAACACTAAATAAAAAAAACAAAACTAAAAGTCAAAATGTTTAGAGGCCAAAAGATTTGATTATTCGCCTAAGCTCTTTTGCCCTTTCAACTATTTCGCTTGTCTTTTTGATCATGCTGGCGTAGCACTCTGCGTGCGCCGATTCTATAATCTTCCTGGCTGTCTGGCTATCGGGATATGCAGTATCTATCATGTTTATCAGCTTTCCAGCTGCGCTTGAGTTTGCCGCTATCTCTTTGCAGATGATGCTCACTTTCTGCTCATTGTCCGCCTTTTCAACAGCCTTAAGCAAAACGCACGCCTTGTCAGATTGTCTTTTCATTTTCTTGTATTCCTTCATGAGCTGGCCAAATGTCTTCTCACTTCCGTCTTCGAGAAGTTTCCAGCCGACGGAAGACGGCTTTTCATGCCTTTTCGAATAATATTGCTCTACTACCGATTTAAGATACTCGCTTTTTTGGAATGTCTTTTCGCATGTTTCCATATTTTCACCATTTTACCGATTGTTCATTGAAATTTTTCTTACAGATCAACGTCTATCTTGAGTTCGTCCTTCAGCTCTCTGTATCTGTTTCTTATTGTGACCTCCGTTACTCCTGCGACTTCAGCCACTTCCTTCTGCGTTCTTCGTTCTCCGATCATGGCTGATGCAATATATACAGCGGCGGCTGCGACACCCGTAGGCCCTCTTCCGGATACGAGGCCTTTGCTCATCGCTTTTTGCAACAGCTTTATTGCCAGCTCTTGAACTTTCCCGCTGAGCTTAAGGGCTGTTACAAATCTTGATATGTATTCTCTTGGGTCTGTCAATGGAACTTTCATATCAAGCTCATGCATTATAAACCTGTAAGTTCTTCCTATTTCTTTCTTTTCAACTCCGGCAATTTCCGCGATCTCGTCTAAGGTTCTCGGTATTCCGTAGTCTCTGCATACTGCGTATACTACTGCAGCTACCACGCTTTCGATCAGCCTTCCTCTTATCAGGCCCTTTTCAACAGCTTTTCTGTAGAGCAAGGCTGCCGCTTCTTGTATTGAATCAGAAAGACCCAAGTATGAGGAAATTCTTGCAAGCTCGCTGAGCGCGATCTGAAGGTTTCTTTCCATTGATGATGAGACAGATGCCCTCTTGTGCCATTTTCTCATTCTGTAAAATTGAGCCTGCTTCTTAGAGCTGATTTTAACTCCTCTTACATCCCGATTATACTGATCGATATCAGTAACCAATCCTTTATTCGGTCTTGTAAGCTTTAATGGAGCTCCGCTTCTTGCTCTTTTTTCCATTTGTTCGCTGTCGAAGGCCCTCCATTCCGGACCTGAATCGAACATATTTTCGGATATAACAAATCCGCAATCTCCACAGACTACTTCGCCTCGCTCATAGTCTCTTATCAATTTTGCGCTGCCGCACTCTGGGCATTTTTCTTTAACCATTCATACACCTCTAAGATCTGGATGGCTACGAGTAAGCAAAAATCTATAAAGATTTTTAAAAATTACCCGTAGAAAAAAATTAAGATTTTGAAAATCACCGTCTATACAAAATGCTTAGATTTATATTGCTGTTGCTATTAATGACGTTGTTAAAGTTTATAAATCTTTCTATTTGACTATTCATTTTAATATTTAACCTAACAATGATTAATCGGTGGGCGGATGAAAATAAAAGATGGAAAAATATATATCTATTATGCATTTGACATCGCAAGCGAAATACTTCTTGAGAAATTAGAAAAGGTTTTTGGCAAAAAGCCTGTCGAATCTCAGATTCAGTACACCAGACTTACCCCAAGATATATCCAGTATACGCAACCCCCTTATTTGATTACAATAGGGGAAAAGCAGATAGAAATAAGCAAAGACAAAAAAATGCAGTTTAAAATCACCGCTAAGCTTTACGATTTCGGAGTGGTCAGTCTGCGTTTTTCCACTCCTATTTCAAGCAGCTTGGATGAATTGGCAACAATAAGCAATGAATTGGTTGACAATCAGGCATTAGAGAAGGAGGCGTACAAGCAGATAGAGAGGATAAAAAAAGAAATATCGGAAGCGCTGATCAAACCTATAGAAAAGCCGCACTTCGAGGATTACATTGTCTTTGTGATAAAGGAATTCGAAAAGAAAGTAAAAGTAAGCGAAATCACAAGCGAATACGGTGAGAAAATAGCTGCAGTTCTTAGAGCAGAGACTGAGACGATCAGCAGTTCTCAGGTAAGAGACACCCTTAAAGCCTCCATCTCTTATTTTGAAGACGATGTCGTAATTGTCGACTGGAATGCGGCTTTTATTTTTGACCCAAGAGATTCTTTTGATACCCTGGAAGTCTTAGAATACGCGAACATAGAGCTTCTTGAGTTGAGAACCTACGACGATTTGCTTGACAAAGAGATAGATATCGCATATGACGAAATATCGCCGTCAAAATCTGCATTGGCGTTTGTCGCTTTGGATCCATTTTCAAAAACATTGAATAAGCTTGAGGAAGTCAAATTGGACGTCACGCAAGTAATAGAGAGGGTGGAAAATGCGCTGAAGCTGGTCGGAGATCCCTATCTTGCCAAAGTATACAGCGCAGCGGCAGATTCTTTCAAACTCAGCAAATGGAAGGAAAGCGTCAGGGGCAAATTGGACATCATCGAAGGATTCTACAATACAATTGTCAATAGGATACAAAACATCAGGATGCTGATATTGGAAGCTATGATTGTATTGTTGTTCATAGTGGACATAATCATATATCTAAGCTAGTTTCTGATCAATGTGCGAAAAATTCGCCAATCAAGACAACAAGAAGTATTCCAAGCAAAATAAATACGAATTGAAGCACTGATTCTTTTTTGCTTACTGTCTTTTGCAATTCAGGTATAAGGTCTGCCGCAGCTATGTATATGAAATGTCCGGCTGCCAGCGGCAAAAGCAAAGAAGTGATGCTTTCGAAAGAAACATTCAATATCAATATTGCAATTGCGCCAAGCATGGCAGTCAATGCTGTAAAGAAGTTCACCAATAGCGCGGTGGTTTTGTCCATTCCTGAGTAAAGCAGGATTCCGAAATCTCCTATTTCTTGAGGTATCTCGTGCGCGATAACTGCAATGGTGGTTATCACTCCCAACGAAGGATCCGCCAGATAAGCAACTGCGATAACCATGCCGTCTAATATGTTATGAACGCCATCTCCGATTATATTGAGATAAGGGAGTGCGGTTTTTCTGTCTTTATGTCTGCAATGCGCGTCATGGCAATGGTGCCAAAGAATGAATTTCTCAAGTATGAAAAACAAAAGAAACCCGGCAAGGACGAGCAGCATCGCGTTCTTTACGTCCATGTACTCAAAGGATTCGGGAATCAGGTCTAAGAATGCAACGCCAAGCAGCGCACCGGCAGACAGGCTTACCAGTGCGAACAAGCTTTTTTCGACTGTCTTTTCTCTGAAATAAAGTGTAACGATTCCTAACAGCGACATCAGACTTACTATAAAGACAGATACGAGAATCTCAAGTATGACCATAACCTAATCTGCGAAATTAAGTTTATAAAGGTTAAATGACATGAATATTCAGCTATGTTGTCATTGCGGTGATCTCTTGGCATTGGGTTCGCAAAAATTTGATAAAGAAGAAAAAATATCCGGGCGTTTCAATCTTTTGTACAGCAGGCTTACAAGGGACGAAGCCAGGCTTCTTGAAGAGCTTTCTAAAGAAACAGGCCTTTCAAAGGACGAAATATGCGATTCTATTTTTTATAACAGCGCCACTGCATTCTCAATAGCTAAATTCAGGGATACAGATCCGAGGCTTTCTAAGCTGCTTGAAAAGATTTCGCAACGAATTTCAGAATTGGGCGATTACAGGGAAATTAAAAAGGATTACCTTTCTTTGGTTGAAAAAATTAGAAATCCTGAAAATGCATAATGCCGCTTTAGAATTGCAGACAGTATAATTTTTAAAACAAAAGATTTATATATAACCTTTGTTTGACTTTTAATATGAACAAGTGGGAAATGAAATCCAATACCTATAGTAATGATTCGGTTACTAAGGATAATTCTAATTCCAAAAGATTTGCTTTCAGCAAACTCTTAGTTTCAGCATCTATATTCATCGCCTCGGCTAGCTTAGCAATCTCAAACTCCGAGATATGTCCGAAAAATAGTCATCCATATTTCTTTTCCCTCCAGCCAGGCCAAAAGTGCAGGGGAGAGAGACTGAAAAATTCGTGTTTTGAATGTAGGACAAAAGATGGAAGAGCAGTAAACATTACAATTCAGAACATGCAAGAGAAGGTTGAAGATGGGATGAAGTTCAATCCAGATATAGGCAGAAAGTATTCTTCAGACACTGTGAAAAAAATAAAGTCAAACCTTAAAAAATGGGACAAGGATAGGCTTGAAGATTTAATTAAAAAACTTAATGGAAACCTTAACGAGGAAGAGAGAGTAATTTTCAGGGGAGCGCTTGAACATTGGCCAGACATAAAATATCACTCAATGAGGCTTGGCATAGATCCAAGGATTGCTTATTTGGTTGCAGTAGCGGAATCTAGATTCGTACAAAAAATCGGAAAATCAGGCGAGCGTTCGCCAATGCAGATCATGCCGAAAACAATGGCTCTGATGTTCAACAGATACGGTAAGCACGACAAATACATTAGGAATATGATGAAAGAAGGAAAAGATTGGAGGAAAGACGTTACTGCCCAAGTGATACTTGCATTGTACTATTTGAGGGACGGGATAAGCACGGTAGCGCCAGCCAACACAAAGTTAGAACAGCTGAGTGCGGAAGAATTGCTCATGATATACCATTTCTATAACAGAGGACACAACAATTACGTTGTTGACAATTGGTGGCAAGGAGACAACTTTGCAACCTGCGTGAATAAGTATCTCAAATTATATCTGGAGATTGAAAACTTCATAAATGAATTTATCAAAATGAACGAAGAATCAAATTCGATAATAAGCAAAACACGGAACGAATATTCCAATTCACATAAAAAGAAAACAGAGAAAGATGCGAAAACAAAGGCAATCCCTGCAACCAATTCAAGCAAAAAGAAAGAGCCACATAAAGAAAATTCAGGTTCTAATATGGAAAACAAAGTTAACGTGGATAATCAGTCAGAAGAGGATGAATACAAAAAAGAATTGCAGAACATAAAAAATTTAATTAACAAAATTGAAAAAGAGATGAATAAATTAAATAAAAACGTAAGGTAGCTTTCCTGTCAAGGGATTTGGTGGAGATATGGCTTACTATAAAAAAGAAATAAAGTTTGAATCAAGCCGTGCGTATATGTCGGACCCTAATGTTTCAAGATTATTTAAACCTGTCGCGGAAAAAATAATGAAAATCGCAAAAGAAATACAAGTTGAAGGAATGCAATTTGAAATTTTAAAGGAAAGGATGGAATTAAAGAAGCGCAAAGAAATAGCAGAAAAACATAATCTCTCGATTTCCACAATTCAATATTATGAAAGAGCAGCACTTAAAAAAATTGCAAAAGCAGATCCGGAATTAGTAAAAGAATTGAAGAAAATAATGGCAATGCCATTTACCGATGAGTGCAAAAAAGAAAGGAAGAAAGACTACGTCCGCAGATATGTAGAATTGAATAAGGATAGAATTTCTCTTTCTGCACTTTATTATAGAATGAAAAATCCGGAACGCCGAAAACGGGCGTATTTGCAGTATTACGCAAGAAATCTACAGCAAATAAGAGAAAGAGCAAGAGAACGTTACGTATCCGGCCTTAAAAGAAAGCAGCAAGTCAGGAGAAATGAGGAGATCAAAAAGAATGATTACCTTTTGCTTTTAGCGGAAGCCAAAAAAGAGATATACCGTGAAATTGAAAAGGAGGCGGAAAAATACGCAAAAATTCTTTTGTCGCCCTCGTCTAACGCTTACTCCAAAGAAGAAGCAATTCTCGCTATAGGTGCAAGACACTACAGGAAGCGATTCAATCTTTTGCTAAAGTACTTGAATAGCGATCTTCTTTTTTTGAAAAAGGCAGTAATCTGGTCATTCGGTGAACAATCTGAGCACAGGTCTATACCTTATCTTCTTAGTTTATTTGATGAATCTGACCCGGACATTAAGAACGATATAATTCGTGCGATTCACAATATCGGAACTTCATCTGCTTTACGTGCGCTTTTGGATCTCAAAAAGAGGCAACTAGATTTTCATACAAAAATTTTCCTATCCAAGAGCATATCGAACTTTTCTTTTAGAGATCCCAAAAAAGAAATGAGGGGCAAAGTGGTTTCTTTATATCTCGATAAGCTCATTTCTAATTCAGTGCTTAAAAAGGAAGACTATCTAGAGGCATATAAAATTTATTCTGAGGCCAACCTGTCTATTTGCAAAGAAAAAGCAATTTACTCAACAAATTTTGATTACAACTCGACTTTGCCGATACCATTAAATCAACAAAGACGGCTGAGAACGAAATTTTACCTGACAAAGACAAAAGATCCACAAATACTGAAGGCGTTAATGATAATCGAAACGATAAGAGACGCATGGGGAGGCAAATTCAACCACTATCGCATTTTGCATGCATTCGAAGAGGCGGAAAAAAATCAGTCAACATAAATCTCAAGCCATATCAAATAATGATCCGACAACTCTCGAGATATGTTAGTTTCGATTCCATGAGATTTATACTGCAGATAGGCTTTGTTATTTGCAATGATCCGATCATACGCGCAGTTTGTATTCCCTACCGTAGTGTCATCGTCATCCTTTATAATCCAATGCCAGCCTTTGAAATGCCTTTGCGAGGGATCGTAAAAAGAGCAATCGGCGTTGAGGTCTCCAATAACGGCAGCAGGATACGAAACATTTTCAAGCAATATTTCTAGATTACGTATTTCATTTGTCGCATCGGCCGGCTTTGTATGAATTACATAAAAAATTATCCATCTAGACTCGCCATCCGGCGCATTTGCAGCTGTCATATTTATTGCAAGAGGGGGCCTCTCCCATCTGTTTTGAATGTCTGGATTAAAATCCCACACATGGGTTACTTTTACCTTGCTTTTATTATAAATTACGCCGTATTCTTCTTTATAGTTTGTTCTCCCCGCCCTGCTGCCGGTAAAGCAACTGTACCCGGTAAGCTTATTGCACAAGTTTGAAAATGCGGTCCCGTCCTCATCGGTTATTTCTTGCAAAAAAATAACGTCATATTTTGACAAAATTGCAGCATATTTGCCAAGCAATGTTTCATTATTTGCTTTTTTGTCTCCAAAGAAATGAAGGTTCCATGCGGCTACCCTTACACTGGCTTGCGCATCTGCGGGTGCCTTCGTATCGGTTGAATTTGAAAGATAATAGATTATCAGGATTGCCACTGTTAGCGCAAACAAAGCGAGTAACAGCAACCTTTTCATGCTAATAGTACGACAAAAAGATTTAAAAAGCGCAGATATTCCGCTTATTCGTCAGGCAATATGATGTTTACGCTTGTTCCTTTTCCGCTGCCCGTGTCTATGGATATCCTTCCATTGTGCATCTCTACTATCCTTTTTGCGTTTGTAAGGCCAAATCCGTTTCCATTTATAAGATCGCTAGTCGTCATATCTTTGCCGCATAAAATTTTTCTTTTAACATCTTCGTCAAATCCATTTCCGTCGTCGCTAATCTTTATGTGCACTTCCTTTTGCATTTTTTCAACGCTTATGGAAACAGAAGTATTGCAGTATTTTATGGCATTCAGCATTATATTCTCTATCGCCCGTTTCATTCTATTTTTGTCGCATTTTATAACAATTTTCTCTTTGCAGCTAAATGAAAGTTTCCTTCCAGTTCTGCTTGCGGCTATTTTATTTCTTTCATAGAGATTCCTGACCTCTTCAGCCAAATCGATTGTTTCTTTCTTCAACTCTATTGCGTTGTGAACGAGCTTATTGTTTAGCAGTATCTCTTCTATCATGTATGAAAGCTCTAAGCCAGAGGCATAAGCAAGATTTAAAATCTGCCTTTGATGCTCATTTATCGTTTCGTCTTCTATAAGTATTTCCAATCCGCACTTTATTCCAGTAAGCGGATTTTTCATGTCGTGAACTGTCCTGGCCAGGGATTTGCTGTATTCCTGTTCTGCTTTTTTCTTTTCGCTTGCAAATTCGTTCAAGCGTTTCATGTATTCTGTCGTCTGATCGATAACCGCTTTCTTTTGATTTTCTATTTCCTGGTTTTGTTTTGCAATAATCTCTTCTTTCTTCATTATTTCCTGCTGCAGTTGATTAATTTTATTCTCCAACTCCGCTATCTTGCTGTCTTTTAGCATCAATTCAACATCCATCTCAAGCTGATAATAAGAAAATTCCTTTTTCAATCTCTCTATTTTCCTTTTTGTCGCTTCCTCTTTTCTTGCAATGTCTTCCTTGAGTTTTTCAATATCTCCTTTAGTAACGATGTCTTCTGTTTTCACATCGCCAGATAGAATTTTTGTATCGCTTTTCCTTCTTAAAAACGGAAGGCTCTCTTTCTCTATGCCTCCAAAATCAACTCTATTGAGTGGAGTTGCCACTCTCTGTAGGCCAAGTGGTTTGAATACAACATCCATATCGGTCGCCAATTTATATTCGAAGTAAAGATTTAAAAAATATTATCTTTTAGCAGTTTTCTTCCTTTTTTCCTTCAGAATGTAGCCTACGATTATCAAGATGGTTATAAATAAAATTACTGATGTGGCGTCTTCTACAAAAGACCATCTTGCGTCGGACAATATCTGCTGCATAAGATAGAATAATACCCCTATTATGACTGCTGCGATCGCAATCTTCCATATTTTCTTTAGCTTTTCGTAATGTTGTTCCATCGTTACTATTTAATCGGATAAATTAAAAAGCTTTTACAGAAATAATACTTGGGGATAAAATGAAGGCCTCCGACCCAAAGCTAAAGAAGATTTTAAGAATAAATAAAAAGATTCTTGCGTCAAAACGAAGAGCTAAAATTCGCAAACTGAGAGAAAAGGAAGAGTAATTTGCCCAATAAAATTTATATATTTCTACTGTTTTATTTTTCTGATCAGTATGCGAGAGCTAATGATATTCGATGTGGATGGCACATTAGTCAATACTCTTCCGCACATTTATAGGAGTTATTGCCTTGCGTGCGAAAAATTCAAGGTAAAAGAACCGCTTTTAGATACGCTTAGAATTAATTACGACCAATCAAATAAATTTAGGAACACTGCATTGGCCATAGGGGTTCCATCCGGTTCCGTAGACGAATTCAACTATTGGGTTTATGAGTTTTTTAAGAAAGAAATAAGAGAGAATAAACCACAATTGATACCAAGCGTTGTAAATATCCTGTACGCCTTGAAAGCAAGAGGCGTAGATATGAAGATACTCAGCCTTGAATTATACGAAAATACAGTATATAAATTGGGAGAAAAGCTAGTAAACGATGTTTTTTCCGAAATCCTAGTTCCGCACGACGGAAAGCCGGCAGCGCTTAGGGAAATAAGAAAAAAATACAACGGAAAAATAATCTATGTCGGAGACTGCGTTTCAGACGGAGAGGCTTCTTCATATGCAGAAGTCAAATTTATCGGCCTTGCCACTAAATTTAGCTTTAGCCATGAAGATAAAATGCTTGAGTACGTCAAAAGAAATATAGACAGAGCAAGATGCGCGATCTCTCATTTCCATATAATTTCGCATTACGAATCGATGCTGGAGCAGTAGGTGATTCGGTGGAAAAAGAAAAAAACACAGATCCACTTATGAATATCATCGAAAGATTCAATTATCTCGATAGAGATCCGATTCTTGAAGACAGAATAAGAAACAAAAAGAAGAAATTGATTGTAATAATAGATCCGAATCCTGCTGAAGATAAATTTTACGAGACTTTCTTTTCAAGCAGCGACATAATAAAAGCAGGGAGACAAAATGACGGAGTCAAACTCGCGAGCATCGCAATACAAAACGGCACTCTTTCTGCAATTGTAATAGACGATAAAATAGAAGGAGGTTTTGCGCCGATGCTGGTTTCTCTATTCAGAACGCTGGAGAAAAAAACAAAATCCGACATAGATATCATAGTTACACACGATGGAAACATCGACATGAAAAAATATCCCGTCAAGCCAGACGCGACCATAAACAAGCAGAATGGAGAGATGGACATATTTTACTAGTTTTCTAAACCAAAAAGCAAAGATTTATATATATCTTTTAAGTTAAATAATTATGGGAATTAATGAATCCGATAAAAGTGGAGACAAGCTGAAAAGGCATAATGAATATATAATTCAGCAAATAAAAAACACAAAGGAATACATGACTTTTAGCAGAATAAAAATATTGCATGAAGAGCTAATGAAGAGAGAATCGGACGAAGAAAAGAAAAGAATATATGAGCGCCAATATAATCTCGCAAGAAATATATTCACAAAGAGAATAGAGATATATAATCAGAATTGGAAAAAAATTGGTGAGGAAGAGTAAATGGAATCTATATCCGAATATAAAAACAATCCTGATTTGCTTATCAGGAAAAAAATGTTAAAGTTGATGCACTTGGAAAGCAAACTTCACTTAGATTTTGATAGGATCAAAACGCCGTCCGATCTTTTCAAAGAGGCGACACGACAGGAGAAGAAAAGAGATGATTTAGGCATAAGCTTGTTCAGAGACATAATTAGTATGGATTTTGCGAAAACAATTTCCATGAACACTCGAATCGAGTTAAAAATTGCATTTAGATTGGTAAAGGCAAGTATTGATATGGGAACAGCGAGAAAATTATTTGAGACTGAAGCAGTTAGGTTCAAGGATGCAATTCTTTTCCAGCTCAACGAGGATACCAAGACAGAAATAGTAAATTTCTATTTGAAACAGATAAAAGAAGGAAATATGAAGTTAAGACTTCCCAAAAGATTTTATGGCGAAAACGAATAGGTGAAATCTTGTTTGACAATATCAAAACAAATGTCGGTTTCGATGCGTATTGGAAGTATATTAGTGTTAAATTTGATTTGCCCATTGCAGAAATAATCGACAAAAGGCATCATGGAGTATTATATTTTTCCAAGATCAGTGCAACAGTAATGGAAATCGACTATAAAAATAAAGAAATATCTTATTTGCTTGAGCCTGAAGAGATCATGTACACCGATTTATATGAAGACAAATCTTGGCTGGTATGGAAGAGAAGAAAGAAAAGCCAGGAAAACATCTATGAATGCAAAGGCGCGATCATGAGATGGATGGACAGAGAGAGGGTCGATTTTTATTCCGTCATCGATTACGGGCCGCTTAGCATAATTTATAAGGAAAAGTCCCAAATATTAAAATTTGAAGAGCTTAAGATGTACATAGATACCTCGGACAAAGTTGTAAAACGCTCAAACCACATGTTAAAGTATGACGATTTAAAGGATTTAAACAAGCGCGTCAGAATAATAAGGAAAATGCTTCCAAAAAATAAAAAGGAGGCAATAAAAGGCATTTATAGGCAGATTAAAAAGATAAAATACAAACATGAAAATTAGGTCGTTTTATGAGATTTAGCGATCTTCATAAAAATCAGAATCGGTACAATGCTCCGGTAGAAAAAGGGAACAAACCCAAAGAGGAGCCTATGATTAAAAAATTAGACAGGCAAGAAAAAATTTCGGCGCTCTTTATATCAAATTCTTTTAGCGAAAAAAGAAGAATGAAAGAAATGGAAAGCTCATTTCCGACATTGTCTTTGACCGCAGTTTCTAATATAAATGATCTTGACAAAAGTGCAATCAAAAATTTTGATGTGATCATCATATGCGACAATGTTTTAGAAAGATGCGAGCCGGAATTCTTGTTTAAGTATATAAAAGAAATAAAAGATTTATACCTAAAGAATGAGCTTGCTCCGCCTAAAATAGCGGTCTTAAGCAACTTTAAACACAGATTTGAAAACACGTTTAGACCTGATTCTAAAAATCTCCCAGATATAGTGGCGGAGAAATGGCTAAGCAAAGAGAACATTAAAAATTTATTTTATACGCTTAGATTGGAAGTAAAGAATAACGAATAAATTTAAATTAATTTGCCTATCTATATATTTATGTTGTGAGGGTGGTCTTGTGAATAGAGTCTTGAACATATTCTTTCTTGTATTGGTCGTTGGATTGGTATTTGCCGATATTTCTAATCAGGCCCAAAGCCAATACTCCACAAAGCTCAATTCAAGCGCAGAAGACATAAGAAAGTCCTATCAGACTTATGTCTCTCAGCTTGGAAATAGATCAGACCAAATTGGAGCGTCAAATCTTCTATCTATAGTATGCACGGAATTGGGGGGAAAACTAGAGATAATTACCGATGAAAACGGCAGCCGATATAGAAAATGCATCCTTCCAGATGGGTCAACATGCGAGGAGTGGAGGATTTCCAAAGGTGAATGCAACATTTCTAATGAAATGGCCGCACGAATAAGGGAAAGGATCCAAGAAATAATAAGAAACCAAAGTCAATTTAGAAACGAATCCGGATTCGGAACGCCGCTTACCGTCCAAGAGAGAGAAGAATTGAAAATTAGAGTTAAGTCAAAAATACAAACTATAAATGACAGCTTAGCAGAGGAAATCAGGCAAGTTAAAGCAGAAGTAAGAACTGTTCACGAAAACCAAAATAGAGTAAGGTTAGCAGTGCATGCTTTGCTTGAAATGGAGAATTTAACAGGAGGAATAGGAAAGAATGTCTCTGCGATCGCCAGAGAATTTAACAATTCAGTAAAATCGACAATACGCGCTGAGGAAAGAATACAGACAAGGAACGTTGTTCTTAAATTCCTTTTCGGAGGAGATGAAAATGCAGCTGCAGAAATAGAAAATGCAACAAGACAAAACTCTGAGAAAATACAGAACTTAAAGCAGCTTGCCAACAAGTGCGATTGCGACGAGGAAACTAGAGCAATGATTCAGCAGCAAATCCAAACTATGGAGCAGGAGCAGCAAAGGCTCCAGCAGATAGCGCAGAAGGAGAAGAAAGAAAAGGGACTGCTCGGCTGGATATTCAAATAACCTATTCAGTCGAATCGAATTATTTTTAATACTTTTTTTATAAAATAATTTCATGAATAAAACACTTTCAGAATTGAAAAAAATTAAGAAAGGGATTCCGATATTGATTTATGAGGCCGATGAAGACGAGTTGAGCATTGGAATACTTGCTGAAAAATTAACTAAGAAAAAATTAATCCTTATGAAAAAATTTGCAACGAGCGATGTCAGCGTCGTACTGCCGATGCAGTTTGCAGAAAAAATAAATCTTCCATACCTCCATAAATTGATAGAAAACGATCGCTTACCGTTTAAGAAGAAGCGTTCTTCTCTTACACTTTTATTGGATCATAAAGATGCCATTACCGGTTCAAGAGACGAAGATAAACTGCTTTTGATAAAGGAGTTTGCCAAAACAGCAAAGAACAAAAAGTACAAAGAACTGCGTTCCAAATTAATAGTCCCGGGCCATCTCAAATTTTTTGTAGGCAGAAAGGGGCTGCTTAATGAAAGGATGGGACACACCGAACTGTTTATATCCGCAGCCATGCTTGCCGGGATTAAGGTTGAACATGCTTTATTTGTAATCGCGACCCTGAGGGATCCACATACGGGGAAAATAATAAAAAGTAAAGATTTGAAGAGATATGACGTACTTAAAGATCTCCCCTTGTTATCGGCTGAAGAAATAAAGGTAGAATGGATGAATAAATATGATAAACGAAATGACTTTGCTTAAAAAAATGTATACAATAAGGGAGCTGGAGAAAGCAGTTTTGAAATTGCACCAGGAAGGCTTAATCAGGGGGACAGACCATTTTTCAACCGGACAGGAGGCAATTCCAATCGGAATTCTTTCGGAGGCAAAGCAAGATGACATCGTCACCTGCGGACATAGGGTCCATCATGTTGCAATCGCTAAAGGCCTTGAGCCAAGGCGGATACTTGCAGAAATGCTTGGATTGGAAGAAGGATATAACAAAGGGAAGGCCGGAATAATGCATCTCTCGTCTATAGAGGATAATTTCTACGGGGCAAACGGCATCGTAGGCGCGTCTCTCCCGATTTCAACTGGGATTGCGTTCGCGCTAAAAGAGGAAAAGAAAAAGAATGTAGTGATAACTTTTCTTGGCGACGGGGCCACGACGCAAGGCGTTTTTCATGAAACATTAAATATGGCTTCCCTCTATTCTGCTCAAATACTTTTTGTCTGCGAAAACAATCTTTTTGCCCAAAGCACCCCTATAAAACAGCATTCTGCAGTAACTGACATTTCAAAGAAAGTGAAGGAGGCGTACGGAGTAGAATCTGTCAAGTGCGACGGAACGGATATTAATGAAGTGAGAAAGGTTGCCCGCTATGCGTTGTCAAAAGTAAGGAAAGGCAGGCCGTTTTTCATAGAAGCGATTACATATAGGAGTTGCGGCCATTCAATAAAGGATCCGGACATGTCGTATATGGATGAGAAATACAGGAAAGGAGCGCAGAGAAACGATCCTCTTGAAAAATATGAGCGATATCTGATAAACAGAAGGCTGATTTCGGAAGAGAAAGCGGAAAAACTGAAAGCTGACGCAGAGAATGAAATAAGCCAGGCCGTTGCTTACTTGCTGAAGAGGGTGAAGAAATGAATTACATCGAAGCGATGCGAATGCTTTTGGAAGAAGAAATGAAAAGAAACAAGAATATCTGCATATTGGGGCAGGATGTCGAATTGTGGGGCGCATCCGGAGGGCTGTATAGAGGTCTGGCAGCTAAATTCAAGGGAAGAGTAATAAACACTCCGATTTCAGAGGCGGCTACGGTAGGAATAGCAACCGGGATGGCCATGATGGGAAAACGCCCCATCGTTGAGTTTTCATATTTTGACTTTATTCTTTGTGCTACGGATCAAGTAATAAACCATACTGCCAAGACCAGCTATATCACGGACAATAAGCTGAGCTCGCCGGTCATATTTAGAGCCGTTCTTTCCTCTCATCTTGGATACGGGGTCACCCACTCACAAAACCTAGAATACATATTCATGCCGCATATAAATGTCGTGTATCCTTCAACGCCCGAGGACGCCATCAAGATAATGCGGGCAGCATTAAGAAGCGACAAGCCGACGTTATATATCGAACATAGAGTTCTGCAAAAAAAGGAATGCAAATTTGCGGATGGAATGATTCCTATTGGCAAATCGTTAGTCAAGAAAAAAGGAAACAAGCTCTTAATAATAAGTTACGGAAGAACAGTGCCAATTATATTGGACATAGCAAAGGATAAGGACATTGAGGTTGTTGATTTGCTGTCTCTTAATCCCTTAGATGAGGACCGAATAATATCTTCCGCGAGAAGAATCGGAAAAGTTCTAATTATAGAAGACGGACCTGGCCTTGTAAGCGGCTACATAGCTTCAAAGATAATAAACAAAGCAGACGCAGATGTAAAAACCTTGCATGCTGATTCTGCGCTTATACCTGCAGGGAAGGAGTCGGAGGAAAAGGTGCTTTTGTCTGAAAAGAAGATCATGGATGCGATTTCAAATGCCTATAAACAATAAGAATTAAATACTGAAATTGCTTTATTTCTGTTGGGTTGAGATCGTGTCGATTTCGGATCTTAAAAATAATCCTAAAAATCTGATTATCGCGAAGTCAGTAAAGCTCAGCAAGATGATAAATAAAAAAGAACCTAAGCTAGAAAAGCTAAGGACTACAAGCGAGCTTTTGGAATGGATAAAATTCAGCAACAAAAAGCACCATCTTAAGTTCAGCCTATTCAGAGATTTGTTGTCATACGACATATCTCTTGCAATAATTTCAAACTATGCTTCGGATATACATCCTTCAATCAGAGATTTTATGAAGGTTGAATTGTTTAAGCGAGTAAGGAGCTCAATTCCCGTAATCTCCTGCGAGCGCTTTATTTGTAATGCACATAAGCATGGATGGAAGGTTATTTTTGACGTCGAAAAAAGCGGGGTTGTTCTGTATACAATTGAAAATAAGGTAAGAAAGAAAATAATAGACCATTATATCTGGGAAATAGAGACGAACCAGACACTATATTATAAACTAGAGCCTCCTCCATTTTTAAAGTGAAGAACTGTCACAAAAACGTTTCTTAAATCCAAATCTTTTTTGGAACAATTAAACGGCCGATTGTTTGACGATAAAATAAATAAAAGACTTTCTATAGATAGTTAATTATGTTCAAGCCAATTGACTATAAGAACAAGATAATTGCAGTGGTCGGCGTTTCTTCTGATCCGACTAAATACGGCTATAAAATATTCAGGGATTTAGTTGCAAACAAATATAGGGTTTATGGAATAAATCCTAAAGATGGGGTTCTTTTTGAAAATAAGATATACAGAAATCTTCAAGAGCTCATAAAATCGGAAATCAAGCCTGATTTGGTCATGCTGGTAGTTAAACCTGAAGTTTCTGAACAAATCGTTGAGGAATGCAAAGAGCTAGGAGTAAAGGAAATTTGGTTTCAGCCAGGCTCTGAATCTGAAGATGCAATGAGGAAGGCAGAAGCATATGGAATTAGGTATACTGCAAATGCATGTTTCATGGCAAGAAGCGGAATCTGGTAGAATTTTACTCCGTTGAAAGTAATAATTTTAATAATATATTAGAAGTTCTAATATAATTTTGTTATTTATATTAGATATTATGACTTTTAGAGTATCGGTCTATTCATTGACCAAATATTATGATTTTTGGTCAATATGTTGACTATAAATAGAAAATTTGTAATATTATTCTTTATTTTGGTCAATTAGTTGACCAAAGTTGCCTATTTTTGGTCAACCAAAAGAGTTAAAAACATTTGTTGTTATTATAATTCATGGATATTTTGAGTTTCTTAAAAGAAGAAAAATTCCTTATGGAAGAGATGCTTTCGGAAAAACGATTCCCACTTAAGAGAAATGTATACAATAAAATTGGAAGATCAGATATTACAATAATTTATGGTCTAAGGGGTACAGGAAAAACTACACTTATAGCACAAAAATATTTTGAATCAGATAAAGCTTTAGCTATCCATGGTGAACATTTAAGCCTGGCAGGATTTACAATTAAAGATATAGTACCAGTCCTTAAGTTTTTACTCAGCGAAGGATATCTATTTATAGATGAGATTACAAAATTAAAGAATTGGGCAGAAGAACTAAAAGTATTGTCTGATATGCATCCTAAAATAAAAATAGTTATTACAGGATCTTCAGCTGTGGGTTTGCAGGAGGCCCGTAGAGTCCTTGCAAGAAGAGCTGAGTTTATAAATCTTAAACCTTTGACATTTAATGAATTTTTAAAATTGAGATACCAAAAAGAAATTGAACGTTTTGATCCGTTTTCCGAAGATCCATTAACTGCAGCACTGAAAACAGAAATGAGCGCTAGGGAAAGAATAGGCGATATTGAAAGGGCGGTAAATGAATATAAAACAATGAATCTACCTTATTTGATAGAGGGATCAAGATCAACATTGTTGGACGTAATGGAAAGAATAATCTATGAAGACATAGGCGGAACAGCTGCCTTCTCTTCCTCAATTCTTGAAAAGTATAAACCCTTAATAAATCTGTTAGCACTTTCAGATAGAACCAGTTACGAAACCATCTCTCGTGACCTTGGTGTGGGAAAGGGAACTGTTATTAAAATGATAGATTATTTGATCAAAGCTAATGTGATAAAGTCAATTTATCCTTATTCCAGTGGAAAGGGGAAGGTTAGAAAGGAACCAAAATACTTGTTTACCTCTCCAGTAATAAGGCAGACAATACTTGAAATCCTAGGGGAAAAAGAAAGAATTGTTGGGTTGACAAGAGAGGATATGTTTGCTATGCATATTGATGATTTATTTTATCTAAAAACAGGACCAGATTACATATGGAGAGATACAATTTTTGAGATCGGTGGCCCAAGCAAAGGAATAGAGCAGTTTAAAGAGTTTGCAAATAAAAGAAAGTATATTGTATATGATGGATTCCAAATAATCAACACTGACCCAATGAAGCTTCCGTTCTATATATTCCTAAGTCATTTTGAATAATTCTTAGATAGTATTAGAATTTCCATGATATAATTAGTAATAAAAATTATTCAGGAAATGAGAAATAAACTGCCATGTCGTTTCCAATAAAAAAATTAAGCAAAAAGTATTAGAAAATCCATTAATATCTTAGCCAGGTATAGAATTCTAAATTTCAGTATATAAAAAAATTCGTCACAAAAACGTCATCTACCGACGTAAAACCCATCAATCTCATATACGGACGTTTTAGAGACGAAAAAGCTTTTCAACCTTCTAACTGCTTCCAATTTTCTCTATCCTTTGCAATTGCATTTCTCTTTATATAGTATATTTGGCCATGACCCCATGATTTATTGCTTTCTGCATTCTTTATTACCTTTGAACTTTTAACTATATAGAACTCCGGTACATCTTTTCTTATAGCACGAACGAAAATATAATAGTGTGATTTTGAATTTTCAGGTTTTCTTCCAATCGGCCAATAATTTTGTTTCTTTGTTATTGTTTTAACTTGAATGCTATAT
>JAOAKO010000007.1 GCA_026413625.1 Microcaldota archaeon | reverse complement strand
ATAATAAGCAATGTTCCTTACTCAATTTCATCTCCCCTTTTATTCAAACTCAAAGAATATAATTTTGAAAAGGCGATTCTATGCCTCCAAAAAGAATTCGTAGAGCGGATGGTTGCACAGCCCGGTAGCAAAGATTGGTCAAGATTGAGCGTTATGACTAATTACTACTTCAAGCCAATATACTTGAAAAAGGTGCCGAAAGGAAGTTTTAGACCGATCCCGGAAGTAGATTCTGCAATTGTTATGCTTTTCAAAAAAGACAGAAAACCCAATTATGGATTTGATAAATTTATAGAAAAACTATTTTCCCATAGAAAGAATACTTTAGCTGCAGCTGCAAAGGCAAAAGAAATGGCCGAAGGATATCCGAATATGCTCCGCATTGTAGAAAACGAAAATATTGGGAAAAGGAGGGTTTTTACCTTAACAATCGAGGAATTAGAAGAAATATACAAAAAAACAGCAAAATGACTATTTCAACAGATCGAATATGATTTGCTTTATTTTACTGGGGCCGACTGCATATATGAGCTTCCCTAATTTCGGACCTCTGTCTTTTCCTATTATTGCAGTGTATAGTGTCTTAAAGAAAACTTTAGGTTCTATCCCTAAAGATTTTGCAGTATCGAACACTAGATTATGAATCGCTAATTGGTCCATGCTGTCATCGAGCCTTTCGGCAAACTCTTTAAGTCCGGTCGCATCTGATGGTCGCTGAGGATTCACCGAAAAGGAGTATTCCTCCGGAACAAACGCATTTTCTATCCAGTACATTATATAGGGCTTAATATATTCTACTCCTTCAGGATCTTTAAGGAGCGTTTTGACCTTTTCCCAATCTTTATATATCTGATAGTGAAGAAGAACGTCCAGATATTTTGCCTTCCATTTTCGCTCTCCGCTGATTTCATAGGCAATTCTTTTCTTTCTGTCAGCTCTGCTCAGGGATTCCTTTGGTTGAGTTAGGCTGCTTGCATATTCATAGTCTTCATAAATTAGAAGCATGTTTTGACCCGTGGGATCGAAATTCTTATCCTCTTGAGAATCCGCCCTGTATATGAAATATTTAATAACTTCCGGCGGCATTAGCTTTAAAACAGTATTGACATCCAAGCCGATTCCCTTAGACTTTGAATATTTCTTTCCCCCTAAGAGGAAAAATCCATATCTATAATAAAACGGCGGCTCCCTCCCAAGAACCTTTATATGCATCTCCCTTGCCGTGTCTGCAGAACCTCCTCTTGTTGCATGGTCCTTCCCGAAACCCTCTATTGTGACATTCAGAAAATCTTGTCTTGACGGCCATTCCACTCTCCAGATCAACTTATACTTATGATCTGAAATTTTTGATTTTCCTTCATATCCGCATCCCTTTGTGTATTCCACATCCTTGTTACATTTGTAATGATAGTGCTCGCCATCAAATTTGGTTACCGTGCATGTTGAAATTTTTCCGCATTTCTCGCATATCGGTGCGATAGGATACCAATTTTCCCATTCCGGACCCTCTTTCTTTCTTAATGACGACTCAAAAACAACATCCCTTACCTTATCTCTTTCATTGAGATATTTTATGGCGTATTTGTCGTATAGCCCTTGCGCGTAAAGATCGCTATTTCTTATTATCTCTGGGAATACCTTAAATTTTTCCATCAATACAGATGCCTCTGATAAGAAATGGTCTCCATAAGACTTATGGCATCCGTAAGGATCTGGAACGTGAACAAGCGGTTTTCCAAGATGTGGTTCTAAAACAGACCTGTATTGTTCTAATGGCTTTGGAATCGCATCGAATGCGTCCATAATGTCGCCTATAAATATGAACCTTACGTCATATCCGTTATTTTTGAAAAATGTAACTATTGCATTTGGGTATATGAACTCACTTGCTGTTCCAATGTGCGTGGGACCGCTTGTTGTTATGCCTGAAGCAACTACAAATGGCGGTTTTGTTGAATCCAATATTTCCTTAACTAAAACCGAGACCCAATGTTCAGAAATTTTCTCTTCGTTCAATCCTTCTTGCATATTATCCCTGAATAGCACATATTTAATATATCGCTTATTTATATATGTAAAATACAATTTAAAATTATTCTGTAAATTATACTTATGGGATGAAAATGTCTAAAATCAAATTTGCCAAGCCTAGAGTATGCAAAAGATGCTGGTCAAGAAACGGTATTAAAAAAATAAGCAAAGAATTTATGGAAAAAGAATCACACTGTAAACTATGCCGCGGTTTATTTCTTAAATTAGATGAAATAGTTGATAGCATATTAAAGGAAATTAACTCGACGGGAGAAATTCGTACATTTAGCATTGGTACTTCCATCCCGAAGGCTTCAGAGGTGTTAGAAGAGCAAATTTGGGATTACTTGAATATAAAGAACGCAAAAAGCATCAAGCCTGAATTGAATGCAGAAATAGGGAAAAAAATAGAAAAGAAAAGCAAATATAAGTTTGATCCGAATCCCGATATAAAAATAATTTATAATGTTGAAAACGGAAGCGTAATAAAATGTCTAACCCCTCTTTATTTATATGGCACATATAACAAATTAGAAAGAGGGATAAGACAGACAAAAAAGAAAGGCAGCAAGGAAGAGTCTGTCGAAGGGCTTATAGAGGGAGTGTTGGCAAATGAAGTCGGGACCAAAGGAAGCAAGGTCATCCTTCATGGAAGCGGCAGGGAGGATATAGATGTTTTGATGCTAGGAAGTGGAAGGCCGTTCGTTGCGGAAATAACCAATCCTATAAAAAGAGATTTGAATAGAAAAGAACTTGAAGAAATAAGTAGAAAGATAAATGGTAATTGCGGCAAAATTAAGGTTGATCTTAAAAGAGTTGTAGATAAGGAATTTGTAAAAATAATAAAAAGGGCAAAATTTGACAAGGAATACGAAGCGATAGTAAGACTTGATGCGCCTATCGAAAAAGAAGAACTTAAACTTCTTCCTAATCAAATACTTCTTATGCAAAGAACCCCTAAAAGAGTATTGATTAGAAGGGCGGATAAGATCAGAAAAAGATGGATAAAAAATCTTGAAAGCGAGCTTGTTGATGAAAAGACGATAAAACTTAAAATATTGTCGCAGTCTGGAACCTATATAAAGGAATTCATTAGCGGAGATGACGGCAGAACGCAGCCGAGCGTTTCGTCTCTTCTGAATCGAAAAGCGGTTTGCCAGCAATTAAACGTAACATCGATACATAGCGAATGGCTTGATGACTTCTGGTGAGAAAGATGCTACTAAAATTGATATTTAAATATGCAAAGGTGTAAAGATGATAGAAATATTAAGAATATTGATTGCTGTTTGTGGCACTGGGATCGCAGCTTACTATGATATTTTCAATAGAAAAAATGTTCCTGAAGCTTTCCTTTATTTGTTTCTTGCAATCTCGCTTGTCGTAAATATATTTGAATACAACTTGTTTTTGCAATTCCTTCCGATAGCTCTGCCGTTGTTGATGGTTCTTTATCTGCTGTATAAGAGTGGACAATTGGGTGGGGCAGATGTTTTTGTAATAGCTGCGATATACGCCGCAGTCCCGGTTTTCCCGATGGCAGAGGAAAGAATTATGCCTTCGATATTAATGATCTTGGCAATAGCGACAATGCTTGCCTCGATTTGGATAATGCTCAAATACTTGCCAAAGATGGCTAGAAAATTCATGGAACGAAAAGTAAAGGTAAATGTATTGCAATGGCTGCAAGTTGTTGCCCTCGCAATTTCCTTTGCCATATTGTCATACTTATTCGTTCTGTTTCCATTCTTTCCGTTCTGGATATTTTTAGTCGCGATTCTCTTGTTCGTAGAATCTGTTTTCTTTATAATATTTAAAGAGCATCTTGTTGAAGAAATGATCCTGATGAAGAGCAAAATTGAGCCGGAAGATGTTCTCGCAGTTGAAAAAATAGATGAAAATACGGTTAGAAAATACGGAATTAAAAGACTGACTGACGAAAAGCAGGCAAAAACCCTTAATAAACTTCGAAGAAAATGGCCGGTATTAGATATGCCTATGTTTCTTCCCTTTATATTTATAGGACTAATCGTATATCTTATTATTGGACTGATTTCATTCTAGCGGTGTGAGCGAATGCGTATTTTATATTCGAAGCAGGATCCGGCTGGAACGAACGTGGCGTTACGCCTCTCTTCTATGATTGAAAATGGAAAAACAGGCATCTCTGAAAAAGACCTTGTCCAGATAGAAGGATCGTTGCTGTATTCAGATTCGATAGTTAAAAAAATAGAAGATGAATTTATTATTTTTGCAAGTAAGCATAAAAGTGAAAGCGGAAAGCCATCCTTTACAATCCACGTGCCTGGAAACTGGGGAAAAGCGGAGATGGGTGGAAAGGATAGAGAAATATCATTTAGCGATCCTGTAAAAATGAAATCTATGGCTGTGTTAATTAAAGAAAAGAACAAAGAAATGGGCGCTGATTTAAATGTCACTCTTGAAGTGGATCACCACGGTCCATTTTGCGCAACACCGTGCGCATTCATAGAGATAGGTAGCAGTGAAAGGGAATGGAAGATCGAAAAATATGGGAAGATAGTTGGAGAGGTTATAAGCGAATATGAAGACAATGTTAAAGAAATAGATGTTAATGAGATATGCATCGGAGTAGGGGGCGGGCATTATTGCCCTGCGTTTAATAAACACGAATTTGAAGGAAACGTTGCGTTTGCACATATCGTACCGAATTACGCTATAGATTCCTTAGAATACGAGACTTTTATTCAGGCGTTTGAAAGAACCACGGAGGAGATAGATTGTGTTTATATAGATTGGAAAGGACTCAGACAGGAGCAAAGGAAAAAGATCATTGGATTTATTAATGAATATGGAATGGAATATAAGCGGATATAACGTGATTTGCAATGACGGACATAATTCAGGATTATTTCATTAACCCTATAGTTGAAAAAAGTGGCTACAATATAATCAACACATTGATCTACGCCATTATAGCGATATTGGTTGCATTTCTGATATACCGAAAATTCAAAAAACATTTCACTAAAGAGCTGATCATATATACCATTCCGTTTATACTGCTTGGCTCAACTGTTAGGGTTATAACCGATGCTACAGAATCTGGCATAAACTGGAAAGAGTATACGTTTTATTGGCTATTTGGCCCTTTCTTGGAAAGTGGAATTTACGATTATGGATTTCTGACTGTCACGCCGGGAATATATGTACTGGTTGGTTCCATTGCTATTATTTCCCTATACATAAGTATAAAATTAAAGAGGCCTATGATATATCCTTTGATAGGATTAATACTGGCTGTCCCACATGTAATACTTGTTTTGAGCATGCTTAAGGAATTTACATATTTGACAATTATCTTGACTTTTACTTTGTTGTTTGCGATTATGGCACACTTATTGTTAAAGAGATATTCGCTAAATGGGATAATACCCAGATTTGCAGTTTTGGCCCATATATTAGATGGCGTTTCTAGTTTTGTTGCCATAGAGATATTCAATAGATTCTCTCCATTGTGTGTTCAACAAGGAATATGTTATTTTGGGCAACATGTAATAGAAAGATTCTTAAGCGAAATTATAACATACGGTACTGTAATATATCTTTTTGCGAAAATTGCCTTTGCGGTTTTCGCTTCTTACATTATTGAAAAGGAAGCCGGCAATGAGAATGAACGATATTTCTTGTATCTTTTAATAATAATATTTGGCCTTGCCCCCGGTCTAAGAAATCTATTGCGAATCGCACTTGGCGTTTGAAGATTATCAGGGAGAAGGTTTTTAATACTCACAACCATTAGATTAATATGACAGATGAATTTAAACCCATTTCGAAAAGCGGAGAATTCATAGAGCGAAGAAATGAAATAAACATACTAAAAGACAAAATAAAGCTGCTTGAGCTAATAATAGATAGATACAGATCTACAATAGAGCAAAGCGAAACAAAGACCATAGCGGATATAAAAGCTATGGTTAATCCTAAAGATACAGAGGTAAAGCAATTAAGCGAGGAGATAAAAACTAAATTTAAGCCTTATATATATGAGCGTGATTTTCTAGCTGCTGCAAAAGAGGCGCATGAGTGTATAAGGCGGATAAGGACCATACGTACACCAATAGACTTTTGGTTGGCCCCTAAAGATATTATGAAACTTAGGGGCGGGGATCCAATGGATAAGTCTATTTTCCTTTGTTCATTGCTTATTGCACTTGATAACTACGATAGTTTTGTAGTTGTTGGAATAAATGACGGCACAAAAGTAGCGGTTTCATTTAAATTTAAGGACACCTGGTATTTTGTTGATCCTACTGGAAGTGAAATGATATCTGGAAAAAAGGAGGAATTGGTTCAAAAATGGATGTCTGAAGAAAAAGATATATATGAATTCAACAATATACATTATAATCAGATTAAGGGTGGAATGGAATGAAAGAGGTCTGCGCATCAAAATACTACCTGTTTTCCCTTTGGTTGAAAATACTTTTAGTTTTGATTATATTTTGGGGAACAGTACACATGATTCTAAACCTGCTTGATTCAGTAGGATTGAAAATAGAATTGTCCTCTGGCCAAAACAACTCTGTTGTTATATTTACATTGCTTATAATCACTTTTGCAATTGCAGGTATAGGTGCCTTTTTGTTTTATACGTTCATAATCAAACCAAAGACGCTGTATATTGACGAGCGTGGGATTAAAATATCAGAAGGAATATTAAATAAGAAAGAGAAGTATATAGATTATGTGCAGATAACAGATGCACATTGTGATGAAGATAATCTTGCGTTGATAGATAAAATTTTCAAAATAAAGGTAATTAAGATACATGGAACGGACACTTTTTATTTCCCAGGTATACTCAATGCAGATGACATCGTTAAAGAAATGAAAACTAGTATTTCGAGCAGGAAAGAAAAAAAAGTAGATCCTATCTCTGTGCTATCTGAAGAAATAGTAGAGCTGAAAAAAGAAATGACTGAATTGAAGGGCCTTGTAGAGGAATTTAAGAAAGTTGTAAAGGAAAAAGAAACTAAAAAGTCAACGCCTAAAAAGAGATTTACTTTGGGTCCCTTTGAGGAAGAAATAGGTGAATAAATGCTTAACGCGCAACAAAACGCCGTGGTTTTTAGGGCTAATGCTAAAGTGAATCTATTTTTGCATGTTAAAAACAAGGACGAAAAAGGATATCACCTTTTGAACACAGTATTCCAACCTTTAGACCTATCAGATCGAATAATTATAAGAGAAGGAAGAAGTGGAATAAAAATCACAAGTGACAAGCCGATACCACTTGACAAAAGCAATAGCGTATACAAGGCAATTCAAAAAATATGCGAAAGAACATCGCTGAAGTTTGAATGCCTCAATTACGAGATACATATAGAAAAAAACATACCTATTGCCAGCGGACTTGGTGGAAGCGCAGTGGATGCCGCGCCGGTTATTAGATTTATAAATGAGCGTTTTAAATTAGGACTTAGCGAAGATGAATTGGATGAAATCGGTGCAACAGTAGGGGCGGACGTACCCCAGGCAATGTACAGCTGTACAACCTATGCTGAGAGATATGGGGATAAGATAAAAGAGAAATATCATTTGCCTAAACGATATGTATCTCTTTATATCCCAACCGGCTATATGGCAGAATACCCGTCAAAAACTGCTACATTATACAATATGATTGACGAAATTAAAAAAGAATATGGAGAAAATTTGGACAAGGCTTTGATGGCGAAGTTGTGTCTTATGAAAAAGGCGCTGAAAAGTGGCGACTGGAAAAGAATAGGCGAACTTGCTCACAACGATTTTGAGTTTGTAGCATTCAAGCTTTATCCCATATTGCACAAAGTGAAGGAAGTTTATAAAAAGTCAGGGGCGGAATGCGCCCTTCTAGCTGGTTCTGGAGGTACAGTATTTGGAGTCTATAAAACGCCGCAAGATTCCGTTTATGCCTCTAATAGGATAGAAGAATTGGTTGGAAAAGGAAACGGTTTAATTATACTCACTGAAACGTTATAAAAATGCTAAAAAATAGAAACTAAAAAGTCACTTCGGGCGCTTTTTTAGACTCTTCCTCCGCTTTAAAGTACTCTTTTTCTTTAAATCCAAAAAGACCTGCGATTATATTGTTTGGAATTGTCTGAATTGTTCGATTATATACAAGGACATTGTCATTGTAAATCTGTCTTGAATAAGCGATTTTATTTTCCGTATCTGAAAGATCCTCTTGAAGCCTAAGGAAATTTTCGCTCGCCCTTAGATTTGGATAATTTTCAGCTACCGCAAATAAAGATTTTAGAGCGGCAGTAAGCATATTGTCTGCCTGCGCAGCTTCTTTAGGTGTCTTAGCGCTCATGATTGCTGCCCTTGCTCTTGTTATGTTTTCTAAGGTTTCCCTCTCATGCTTCATGTAGCCCTTAACAGTATTCACTAGATTTGGAATTAAGTCAGCTCTTCTTTTCAGCTGAACATCGATCTGAGCCCATGAATTTTCAATATTGTTTCTCAATACGATTAAATTGTTGTATATTAATACGACTATTATCGCTACTAATACGATCAATCCCAATATCAATTCTAGCATCATATCACCTATTAACTTTTATCTGTTCTATAAACAGTAAGAGGAATAACTCCTTTTTCGAATTCCAGCCTTGCGATTGCCGAGGGTTCAAATGTATTTTCTGGCAACTCAATCATGGGGGGTGCGCCCATCGCAAGCTGTAATGCTCTTGCACCGATTAATCTTGCTATTTCAAACTTTGTAAATTCAGAATAGTCCATAAATTCACCCGATCGCCATAGCTGATGCGATTCAAAAATATTGAATAGATATCTCATCTTAAAATATTTAAACATATCATCTTTTCCTTCTTACCGTTTTTGGAAGCTTAAATTTCTTTGAAGCCGCGCTTACTTTTGATTTTTCTTTTTTTGAGATTGCCATATATTTTTGACGCGGACGTTCGGTCTGTTTGGCTCTTTTGGCATTATTTCTTTTAGATTGAACCTTCTTATGTGTTTTTTTGTTGGATGCTGTTTTGTTTTTCTTTTCAGTCCTTCTTTTGTTTCTTTCAGCCTTGGAGATTTCCTCGATTCTTGTCATTTCTGCAATCTTTGCCTGGAGCTCTTTTAATCTGATTTCTTCCTGGCGCTTGAGCTCTTCAAACTTTCTGATGTCTTCAAGCAAAGAAAGGTGTTTTGACTTTAGTTCCACAAGCTCCTGTTCGTAAAATTCTTTAGATTCCTTCTCTTTTTCAAGCAATTTGCTCTCGCAGTTGGGACATCTGAACATTAGGTCTGCCGCCAAGTCGAAACTAATGAGGTTCGTCTTTGAACACTGGGGACAATAATAGATGAATTCAGTATTCATTTTTTCTATGTGTCTATCAAGTTCGCTTATTCGATTTGCTGTTTGTTCCTTGATGATTTCAAGTATATTGGAAACGTCTATTTTCCAAAGATATGAGAACCAACCTGTATCTCTGTCCTTGATCCTTTTGTATTCTGCCATTTTATAATTATATAATTTGTTAAGAATGGCTCTGACTTCTGCAACCTTTAGCTTGCATCTTGCAGCTATAGCGTCATCTGTCATCTCTTCCATGGCTGCTGAAATGACCTTAATTGAATTTTCTCCAAAATTAGATTTGAGATAAGAAGTAACAAGTGGATTGTAAAGGAGCTGTGTTTCAAGCTTGATTTGGCTTTTTATTGCCTCTTCTTTGATATCTTTAATGCCTATCTCCATCTAATCCAGCTCCTTCTATTCTTAGTATCTGAATGACGCCTCATATATAATATGTTTTCATATTTAAATTCTTTTCTAAAATATCAAGCATATATAAAAGTTTTTCTTTTCAGTATTTGTTATTCTTTCCCCATTCGACTATCAGGGCGTGAAATTCATTGAATGTTTTTGTTTTTTGGGCAAGGGATAAATCCGCAAATGACTCGTGCACAGTATGCTGTAACAGATGGTATTCTTTTTTATGCGGAATCTTATCTGCAGAGATTATGTCGAAATCCTTAAATAATCTTTTCGTATATGCATCGACAACAAATATTGGAAGATTGTATGCATAAAGAAGAATAGAGTCCGCCGTTTCAAAACCAACTCCATGCACATTTAAAAGCTCCTCTCTTACCTTATTAATATTTTTCAGCACCACATCCGTGCAGGAGGGAGAAGACCTTGTTGCAACATTGTGCAAATTAGCGATATGTCTGTCATTCTCAGTAAACCATCTTGCGACGCTTTTCAGCTTTATTGACTTTTGATTGTAATAGCCAGCTGGACGGATCTTTTCAGACAGATCCCTTTCATTGGCTTCTAAAATCGCATCGGGTGATGCTAAATTTGAATCTAGTAGATTATCGAGAGCCTTTTCCACATTCTTCCAATTTGTATTCTGAGTAAGTATTGCGCCGATCACTACTTCGAATCTTTGGCATGGTTTTTTCGGATAATTGAATATATTTTTGTGGTATCCGTTTTCGTCGAATCCTTTTTTTCCTGCTAAGGATCTGATCGGCCACCAGCCTTGCGGCCCGTACTTGCGGAACAGCGAATCGTACAGTTGCAAGACTTTCCTCTGCCTTGTATCGGAAATGGACATCTCTACACCGTTATTTTTTCTTTAAAATAGACCTAAGGAAAGAAAATATTGACTTCTTTTCTTTCTTTGTCTTAACAAGGCCCAGCCTCTTAAGTATTATTAATACTGTTTGCAATGCTTTTCTCGGCGGTGTTCCCTTCTTAATTTCTCTTTCAAGCAATTCTTTTGCTATATCTTGAATGGGCTCTATGAGACCTTTTTTCTTTGCTTCTTCCAAGAGCTTCTTTATTTGTTCTTTTTCCTGTTTTATTTTTTCCCGAATTTTTTCCCTTTCCACGCGTTCTTTTGCCTTTAATTCCTTTTCCTTTGCTGTTTTTTCTCTTTCTTTCTTTCTCTCTTCTTGAATATGTTTAATTAGCTCTTCGTCCTTCCTTATATTCTCTTCGATTTTTTGAATTTCATCCGACAATTTTTCGCGCTCTTTCTGCATTTCCCTCTTCTTTTCTTCTTCTATGGTCTTAACTGCCAGAGATTCCTTAACTATAGGTTCGTATTTTTCTGATGCAAGCGTTCCTTTTATGTGCACTTTCATATAGCCTACTTCAATTATTGGTTTTGCCTCTCCAAAAGGGCTTCCTTTAAGCTCTCCCTTGGCTGCTTCCTTTTTAGCCTCGGTATGGTGGTGCAATTGCTCTTTAGATTCCTGCTCTTTCTTCTTCTTTTCCTCCTCCCTTCGCTTCTTTTCTTTTTCCTCTTCTTCTTTGACAGCTAAAGATGGCATCAGATAGATATCGAAAAAAGGTATTTTATTATTAACGTTTCGAATTTAAGTAATCCATCATCCAGTGCGCTGTCTCTCTTATGCCTTCAAAAAGTGAAGTCTTTGGCGAGAATCCTAATTCTCTTTTTGCGAGACTGATGTCTAGATACGTATCCCTAACTTCTCCCTTTATCGCTTCCGAATAGTTAACTTCCACCTCCTTATCAAGGATGCTTTTTATCTGGTCCTTGATTGTGTTTACAGAAGTAGGGATTCCGGTCCCGATGTTAAACTCCCGATGCTTCCCTCGGTAATCAATTGCAAGAAGGTTGGCATGCACAACGTCTTTTACAAAAACAAAGTCCCTAGTTTGCTCGCCATCTCCGAATATTACTATCGGCTTTCCGCTCAATACATTTTTTATGAATATTGCAATAACCCCTGCCTCGCCTAGCGCATCCTGTCTTGGGCCGTATACGTTTGCATACCTTAAAGTTATATAATCCAAACCGTAAACAGAATGATAAGCTGATAGATAGCTCTCAGCCGCAAACTTTGAAGCCCCGTAAGGTGAAAGGGGTCTTATTTCATGCGTTTCTGGCGCAGGCAACTGTTTTGGATCGCCATATATTGCGCCGCCAGAAGAGGAATAGATTATCCGTTTTACGCCGTATCTCATACAGCATTCGATTAGATTTATCGATCCGATAACATTTGATTTTGCATCTAAAAGAGGATCTCTAATCGAAGTTCTCACGTTTATCTGGGCTGCCAAATGAAAAACAACTTCTGGTCTCTCTTTCTCAAATATGCCATTAAGGCCGGAAAAGTCAGTCAAGTCAATCTTATGGAATTTTGCATTTTTATTCACATTCTCCAGTTTTCCCGTTGAGAGGTTATCTACTACAGATACTTCATTACCTCTTGAAATTAGAGAGTCTACTAAATTTGACCCTATAAATCCTGCCCCTCCAGTAACAAGAACCTTCATTTAAGCCCCTTCAACAATAAGCGGGCCCGGTGGGATTTGAACCCACGACTTTTCGGTTAAGAGCCGAACGCTCTGGCCAAACTGAGCTACGGGCCCATAGAATGAAGAAAAGCAATAAGCAGTAATAAATAATATGAAGTAATGAATAAAAATATTCGCTTTTTGGCAATCACTGGAAACATGCCTTAGGAACAAATATAAAGATAAGCGGAAAATCAAATATGTGGAGATATGGTTGAATACATTGACTTCGATAAATTAATCGATCGACATCTGCATAGGGAAGTAAGGCAAAGAACTTTAGGCAGATACTATCCTTCTGAAGTCGGTCAGTGCTTAAGAAAATCCTGGTTTAACATTAAAATGCCTAAACCTGTTGAACCCGAAGTGACTAAGGTGTACGAAGCAGGAAATCTGTTCCATGCATTCATAGTGGATGTCCTTAAAAGCGAAAAAAATCCAGAAATAAAACTCTTGGAAACCGAGCTTCCTTTAAAATATAAAATAGATGACTTTGAAATAAGCGGAAGGATTGACGATTTAATCCAGCTTGAGCATAACGGTGAAAAAGTTCTTATAGAGGTTAAATCAACTAAGTCGTTAGAAAATCTCAAAGAACCTTCCGAATCCTATGTTATGCAGCTCCAATTCTACATGCATGTTACTGGAATCAAGAATGGGGCAATACTTTATTTAGAGAAGAATACTCTTAAAAGCAAGGCTTTTTTCTTAGAATACGATCCGTCTATGGCTGAAAGTATAATTGAAAGGTTCAAAAAATTGCATTTGTCTCTTAAAAATAACGAAGTGCCCGAACCGGAGGCAAAACTAAATGCTAAGAAAAACTGGATGTGTAGTTTCTGTCCATACAAGCAAGAATGCGAAGGAATTGAGCGTGGAGAGCAGTGATGGTATGAATATTGGCAAAAGTGCTTACAGGCCGACAGCGGTGGATGTAGTGATCATAGATGGCGAAAAAGTTGTTCTTGTCAAAAGGAAAACGGAACCTTTCAAGGGAAAATGGGTCTTACCTGGCGGTTTCGTAGAAATTAATGAGGACATAAATCAAGCGGCAATACGAGAAGCTAAAGAGGAAACCGGAATGGATGTTGAATTGGTCGGAATTGTCGGAGTCTACTCAAAGCCGGCTAGGGATAAGCGCCATACGGTAAGTGTTGCCTTCCTTGCCTTTCCTAAAAAAACAGAAAAAAACTATAAAAGGGAAGAGATATGCGATGTAAAGCTATTCGAATTTGAAGAAGTGCCTAAGCTTGGCTTTGATCACAATGAGATAGTAAATGATGCAATTAATGCTTATAAGGAAATGCATTGCAGAGAATGTAGCCATTGCAGCGGTTGCGAATAAAGCTATTCGACATTTGTACAGAAAGGATTATATATCTTATAATATAATATTTATTGCTATTCTACAGAATTAACTATTAGAATAAGGGCCGGTAGCTCAGCCAGGTCAGAGCGACAGTCTTATATGGCACGTTCTGATATATAGAACTGGTTTAGGATAACTGTAGGTCCGGAGTTCAAATCTCCGCCGGCCCACTTAAAGGTTTAAAAAATGAATAAAAGAGAGCTGGTTCTGGAGAGAATAGAGTGGTTGTTGGCTCTTGCAGAACAGTTTGTAAAAAAAAATCCTGAAAGAACCAAAAGATATGTGTTTCTCGCAAGAAAGCTCTCTTCTAGATATAGAGTTGGAATTCCGAAAAGATTTAAAAAAAGAATATGTAAGATATGTAATACAATATGGATTCCCGGGTATAATGTTAAAATAAGATTAAATAAACGCCTGAAAGCCGTTGAGTATGTGTGCGCATGCGGTTCTTTGAGGCGTTTTGGTTATTCTAAAAAGAGGGATTGAAATGATTACTGCGTTCGATGTAGAACCTAATAAACTGATAAAAGGAGTTGCTGAGAAACTTAAGCAAGATAAGGTTGTAATGCCTCCAGAATGGATTTACTACGTGAAAAGCGGAGCGCATCGCGAGAGAGTGCCGCAAGATGAAGATTTCTGGTATGTAAGATGTGCATCCATACTCAGAGCCCTTTACATAGACGGACCCATGGGGGTCAGCACTCTACGAGAAAGATTTGGAGGAAAGCCTGGAAGCAAAAGCGGGAGAATGCATGCAACTAAAGCCGGAGGTTCAATAATTAGAAAGGCATTGCAGCAGCTTGAAAAGGCAAATTTGATATCTAAAGACAAAAAAGGAAGATTTGTTACTAAAAAAGGAATCTCACTTCTTAACAGCGTTGCAAAGCAAGTTGCGAAACAATAAGAAGGTGAGACCTTGGAAGAGGATAAAGCTTTAGCCGCACAACAAGCCGAACTTCAATTGAAGAAGGCTTTGAGTGTGGTTCTCGAAGAAAAGGCTTATGAGCGTCTGATGAATGTTAGGCTGTCGAATCCAGAGCTTTATCTAAAAGTCGCAAATGCAGTCATTCATTACTATCAGAAAATAAAAAGAAGGGTTTCTGAAAGGGAACTGATAACGATAATTAATATGAATTTGGCTGTATCAAAGCAGCCTGAAACTAAAATTCAAATAAGGAGGAAGTGATATGGGAAGCAAAAAAAGTGCCGTTAAAAAAAGAAGATTGGCGAGCGCAGCCAAGTCTGCAAAACCTGTTCCGATATTTGTTAGGCTGAAAACCGGTAGAAGAGTTAGCACAAATCCGAAAAGAAGGCATTGGAGAAGTAAAAAACTTAGAGCACGAGAAAAAGAATGAGGTGATTTAATGGAAAAAATCATGATTGCAAATTTAAAAAAGGCATATGAAAAGCCAAGAACAAAGAGAAGAATGGTGGTTATAAAGTTGCTTAAAGAGATCGTAGCAAGGCACTCTAAGTCAGATTACCTTGATGTTAAAATAGACAATGAAGTCACAAAGGAACTTTATAAAAACGGAAGCAGATTTCCTCTTAAAAAAATAAAAATCAAAATAACCAAAGACGAAAAAAGCGGGGTAGTGGTTGTTACGCTGCCAGAGGCAAGCGCAAAGAAGGACGAAAAAGCTGAAAAGAGCAAAAAAGAAGAGAAAAAGAAGCAGGAAAACAAGGAAGAGAAGGGTAGCAAGTGAGAAAAATGATTGGAAAATTAAACAAGATCGGCTTCTATGGAAACCCGTATATTGGCCTCTTCATGAAAAGCAATTCATCTCTGACCGTTATGCCGATAAACAGGCCTGAAAAATTTTCAAGGGTCTGTGATATACTGGAAACAAAGGAAATAAACGTAAATATATTCGGAAGTCCGCTAAGCGGCCTTTACACAGTTATGAATGACAACGGAATATTGTTTTCAAACGTAATGCTTGATTACGAGTTTCAGACTGTTAAGCAAAAAATTAAGGAAATTGGATTGGATTTGAATGTAGACATGCTTGATACTGAATTTACGGCCCTATCGAACAATATGGTTGTCAACAACAAGCATTGCATAATCAACCCGAAAATGAAGCAAAAAAACATCATTCAGAAAATAAGGGACAACCTAGATGTCGAGGTAAGCGAAATCCATCTTAAGAAATTCAGTGTCATAGGGAGCGTAATATTCGCAAACGATAACGGATTTGTTGCTCATCCGGGTTTGGCTGAAGATGAGCTTGACCTCATAGAAGAAACGCTTCAAATAAGCGGAGGCGTCGCAACCGCCAATGGGGGAGTTCCGTTCATATCTCTTTGCCTGGTTGGCAATAATAAATCAGTCATTTTTGGCGAAACGACAACTGCCTTTGAGCAGCAAAGAATAATTGATGCCTTAGGATTCATGTAGCTGTATCGTGGTGATCATTTGGAACAAAATACGAATGAAAAAATAGATTTCGACACATTCCTTAAAGTTGACCTTAGGACCGCTACAGTTTTAGATGCTGAAAAGGTTGAAGGGTCGGATAAGCTTCTTAAGCTGAAGATAGATTTAGGATATGAACAGCGCGAGCTTGTCGCAGGTATTGCACAGAACTATAAGCCTGAAGACATTGTTGGAAAACAAATAATCATAGTTGCAAACCTCAAACCTAGGAAGATAAGAGGCATAGAATCGAACGGGATGATACTTGCGGCGGAGGACGCCGCTGGAAAAATAGTATTAATTACTACGAGCGAAAGAACTGAAAATGGACTAAGGGTTCATTAATTATGGTCCTTCTAAGAGGGTGAAATTATGAAATTCAGAATAATCGGAATAATTAAAATGAAAAACAAAGAGCAAAAATTTAGCAAAATAATTGAAGCGGAAAATGAGAAATTTGCGCTTCACAAGCTGTATTCGGTGATGGGAAATTCCCACGGCTTAAAGAGAAAGGATATTGTGGTGGATAAAGTAGAAAAGATGTAGTTGAAGTGATAATATGGCAAGTGTTGAGGAACAGTTTGAGCAACTTGCTGCTGAGGCCTCTTACCATCAGCATTATGCTCATGAGATAGAAAATCAGATGAGGGCCATTGCACAAGTGGAAGCTGAGATAAACAAAACGATCGAGGCGCTTAAGTCTTTGAAGGAAAACAACTTAAGTTTGTTTAATCTTGGCTCAGGAATATTTGTAAAAGGGGAGCTTAAGCAGACGAATAAACTACTTATGAATGTAGGTGCCAACGTATTTGTAGAAAGCAGTATTGAGGATACGATCAGTTTCCTTGAGAACAAGAAAAAGGAGCTTGAAGGCGCAAAGAACGACCTTATTAAGAGCATGGAAGCGATTTCAAACAGACTAAAGGAGATAGACATCGAGGCAAGACGAATTATGAAAGAGCAGCAAGTGAAAGAATAATTTGTCTGCTTAAGTGAGGGTCTGCAGTGATTTTATGTTCGGGATTTTAAAAAAGAAAATCACTGGCTTAGTCAACAGTATAACAAAGTCGATATCGAAGGATAAAGAAGAAACCGTTCAGCCTTCTGAAAGCCCTTCTATTTCTAAAGAAAAGGTTAAGGCTGAAAGCGTACGGGACGAAACGGTGCAGAATAAGGAAAAGATGCCTGAAGAGCATCGTTTGGTTTTAAAGTCTGAGGAAAAGAGCGGCCTTAAGGTCTCAGCGGAAATGAAGTCTGAAAAAGAAACAGAAAAAAAAGATATGTTCGAAAACCAGGAGAAATTGGTTGAATCTTACAAGAGAGAAGAAAAAACAGAAGAAACGAAGAGGCGGGAGGAATTAAAAGAGGCGGAAATAAAAGTAAAAACTAGCCTCATTACAAAAGTTAAGTCTGTTATTTCTCCTGAAGTCACTATAAAGGAGGAAGACGTAAAGAGCGCATTGGAGGATTTTGAAATGCAGCTCTTGACAGCGGATGTCGCACTCCCCGTAGCTGAAGAAATAATAGGAAACTTAAGGAAAAAGCTCGTCGGAACTAAGGTAAAATCTAGCGAAATCGAAAGACATGTTCTCAATTCAATTTATGAATCAATTGCCGAAATTATCGATCAAGAGCAAATCGATTTGATCGGTGAAATACAAAAGCATGTAAAAGAAAAGGGTAAGCCGTATTCAATATTGTTTGTAGGTCCGAATGGGGCCGGTAAAACAACTACTATAGCCAAGGTTGCATTCTATCTTAAGAAAAACGGATTGAGATGTGTGATTTCTGCTTCAGACACTTTCAGAGCGGCCGCGATAGAGCAGACAATCGAGCATGCAAAGAAACTAGAAATGCCTTATATAAAGCACGATTATGGGTCGGATCCTGCGGCTGTAGCATTTGATGCGATCAGATATGCGGAAGCAAAGAAACTGGATGTTGTATTGATAGACAGTGCTGGAAGACAGGAAACAAATAGGAATCTTATAGAACAATTGAAGAAGATCGAACGCGTAGTGTCTCCAAATAAAAAGGTGTTTGTTGGCGAAGGAATAACCGGAAACGCGTTGTTGGCGCAGGTGTCTGAGTTTAACGAAGCTGTAAAACTTGATGGAGTGATACTTACAAAACTAGACATCGATGCGAAAGGAGGAACAATAATATCTGTCAAGAAAGCGACAGGTGTGCCTATTTTGTTTATCGGAGTAGGGCAGGAATATAACGACTTAATCCCATTCGACAAGGAATACGTTGTCAAAAGAATAATGTCTGAAAACACGTAAAATTTCTCTTTTTAATCCAATTGGTAACCGCACTGCCACAATCCGCCTGGACAACAAAATCCTTGACCGTTTACCATTTGGCAGCTTGTTCCGCAGCAGCATTGCGTAGAACTCGTGCATTGTTCTCCTACACCCTTGCACTGGCCTTCAGGAAGTCTCTTGT
Organism: Microcaldota archaeon; assembly: GCA_026413625.1. Lineage (GTDB taxonomy): Archaea > Micrarchaeota > Micrarchaeia > CABMEP01 > CABMEP01 > DTQF01. The sequence goes on along the minus strand of JAOAKO010000007.1, from coordinate 19,133 downwards.
CTGTACATTTGATCTCCTCTGCGCAACCATTAGAGCATATTATATCAGACGGGCATGAAGTGAATGGCGGCCTGTAATTGCAACTTACAAGAGTTCCGGTACCTCCTTCAGATGTGCTAGTTCCGCACAAACCAGAAGGTAAGCATTCCAATCCTTGGCAGTCTGAATCAGAAGTGCAAGCCTTTGATCCTATTATTCCCCCGCAAACACCTAATTCTAAATTGCACACGTTACATCTAGTGCCCGAACTGCATTTTGAAGAAATGCATTCTCCAGTCATCGGATCGCATTCCTGGCCTGCTGGACAGTTCACAACGCTGCATTTATCCTTACATACCCCATTAATGCAAATCTGGCCTGTAGAGCACTGAACATTTGCGCAAGGATCTTCTATGCAACCCCCATCTTTACATATGTATCCTGCTGGACAATTTACTCCTTCGCATGGGTTTGATGAACACTGTCCGGTTGCCGGATTGCAGACCTGCCCTTCTGGACAGTTTACATTTGCACACAAATCCCCTTGCGTTCTGCATTCCCCGTTAACGCATACCTGGCCGACTGGACAGGTCTTAGCTGCGCAAGGATCTCCGTAACAGTATCCCTCTTCTGTCAAGCAGCATTCTTTATTAGAATCCCAGTATGTACCTGCGGGACAACATCCCACTGTATCACATCCGCCCACTGTTGGCTTAGGGCATGATGTTCTTGTATTGTCTAATAAGCAAACATTCATGCATTTTCCTGCGGAATCTATGCAGCATTTTTGATTTTGATCCCAGCCCAAAGAACCTAAAGGACAGCAATTGTTTGAATCGCATGCGTCTATTCCTTTAAGGCTGCATGCGATTCTTTTTGGATCTACGCTGCATATTTCTGCGCAGCTGCCTGCATTGGGCCCCGATATAAGCAAGCAACATCCCCTGCTTTCGCTCCAAATTGTGTTTGGAGGGCATTGTGGAGTAGCTATGCATGCGCATGTGTCAATATTGCAACAACCGCCAGGACAATTTAATGTAGACGGGCAATAAGTGCTACACGGAACTGAACCTGCAGGGCATGGACAACTGCCGTCTGGCAAACAACAATTTCCAGGGCAATTATCGCACTGAACCATATTTTCAGGACATGAGGGTAGCGGACAGATGACGCGAAAGTAGCACAGCAAAGCTAAAAGAAGAAAAAGAACTAAAGCGCCCAAAAGCTCAAAGCTATAATCTTTTTTCTTCTCTTCCGCCATTATAGCTCACGCTTAGTAAATGATAAACAGATCAGAGGTCTCTTGAAAGATCTATCTCCATTATAACCTCTTCAACCTCTGCTTTCTGTTTTTCAAGAAGTTTCTTTATTCTCTCAATTCTCTTCTGCTGATATTCTATCATCTTGTATTTCTTGATGGCCTTGTTGAAATGCTCTGTTGAAAGAGTAAACACCTCTTCCTTGTCCATTTCCTTCGCTATGTCTTTAAGTATTTCTCCCAAAAATTCATTTGCGGCTATCTTGACTTCTGCTCTTATCTGATGTGGTTTTGTCATATTTTCCTTTAATATCCTTACAACTCTTGCTGTTGGAAAAGGAAGCTTTTCGTCTTCTTCAGGGAGTATTTCTGCCTCTTCCCCCTCGACTGGTTCTTTTATCTCTTCATCTGCCATAAATATCACCGAATATATTTTATCAGAGAAATTTATAAAGGTTAATATGCGATGAGTATATATTGGCAGATCGAGTGATACTATGGCTTACATTATAGAAAATTTTGTAGTCGAAGACAACGAAAATATGGTTAAACTGCTCTATGACAGGGGGTACGGCACTATAGACAAGACTCATAGGCTCGTACTTTCACCTTTAGAAGCGCTTTATCTTCTAGAAAACAAGAGAATTGAAGTTTCTTCGCCAAGTGGAAAAAAGGTCGATTTCGCGACACTTATGAAAAAATTCGCTGCTAAGGAACCAGACATAGATATAAGATATGCAGTATATTCCGATTTGAGAAGCAAAGGCTATATTGTTAAGACAGGATATGGTTTTGGAACCTCTCTAAGAGTATATGAAAAAGGGATAAGGCCGAATGAAGGCAGAAGCCATATTCTCACAGAAGTTATGTCAGACGGTAAGCGGATAAGCCTACTAGAACTTCAACGCTTAGTTCGCGCTGCGCAACTGACAAGAAAAAACCTGATGTTGGCGATAGTGCGAGAGGATAAAAAAATAAAATATTTTAAGGTTGCTTCTGCTCAGTTGTAATCTTCGTTTCTGAAAAGATTTTTAATACTTAATTAAGTATATACCTCAGTATTTTGATTCCATAAGGTGATAATATGCCCAAAGAAGATCCAAAAAAGAAAAAACCTAACGAAGAAGAGGATGAAGAGTTAGAGGAAGAGGAAGAATTTGACGAGGATGAAGACGAAGAAGAGTTAGAGGAAGAGGAAGAATTTGACGAGGACTGGGTAGAAGACGAAGAAGAATACGAAGACGAAGACTACTGATAATTTTTATTTTATGAAATTATTGCGCATTAGTCCAATTTTATTTTTTCTATTTTTCTTTCTATTTTTGGCGGTTCTCGTTTAGAACTAATGTAAAAGAGCACCAGAACTGTGATTATTACAATCGCTATATAGATTAAAAGAGTAAAATCGAATCCTTGCTGTTCTTGCGGCAGTGATATAAATTGATCGCGTATATATTGAGTAAGCAACATTGAGTTTAGATATCTGCCTGCCAAATGAGATTCTTTTGCGGATGACAGCGTTTTTTGCAGCTCAACCGCTCTTTTCTTTTCTAGGTCTGTGCCCTTATTTATCTTTTCGTCCATTACTGCTCCAGCGTCTTTTATAAGTTCTGCTGAAGAGCGTTTGTACTCCTCGGTTATATGGTCGTAATACCTGATATCATCATTGATTTTTGCAGTCTTGTCGTTTAATTCTTCAAAATCATCTATATTCAGCAGTTTCTCATCAAGGCTATAACTATTAATTCTTGAATATATTACTCCCAATTCAGATGCAAGCATATCGGTTGAGTTTATTCTTGCAATGATTTCAGATACAAACTGAGGCAGTTGGACCGGTGAATTTTTGTCTATTGAAAACGCTGTAAGAAAAGCAGATTTTCTTTTCTTCCATAAATCAAGAATCTCTTTTGAATTTCTCAGCTTTATCGCCAATTGAGCGTTTATTTTTACTGAACTGTCCTTCAGCTCTGAATCAATCTCGTTGAGCAGACTAGATGCGTTATTGAGTCCCAATAGAGCGGAATAATAGTCTTGTGTTGCAGTTGCCGGGCCTACAATAGATATTTGTGTCTTAACTTCGTTAAGCTTTGCCACCAATTCAGACACGTCCGTCAGTTTTCCTATGCTGATTACCTTCCTTTCAATCTGGCTTAGGGAATCGTAAATCTTCTTTTCCTTTGAATATATTGCGTTGTCTATTTTATTTGAAGAAATCAGCTTTTCGAGTTGCGAAATAACTGCTTTTGCATTTGCCAAATCTCCCTTAAGAAGATATGTCCTTGCCGTCGCCTCTGTTGCTTCGAATTCTGCTATTTGCTTTGCCACCTCTACGCTCACATCGGAAAGAGATAGGTTGGCGGAGTATGAATATATCTCCTTTGACTTGTTCCTCAAGCTTGCGATTTGGCTTGAAATTTTATTGAGCCTGTCTGTAAGGGATGCGTTTTCTGCTCTCTGAGACTGGATTTTTGTAATTTCCTTCTTTGCCTTGTCTAGGGAATTGACCGCTTCATCGTATTTTCCTCTATTTGCGCGGTATTCCGCATCCCTAAGATACAAAGATACGTCTATCGATTCGGATTTAGATATGTTTTCGATTTCTGATTTCAACTTTGAATAATAGGAAGCGATATCTGTAGTCATATAAGTAACAGTATAATTAATGTACTGCGAGGATAATAGCGGTATGAGCCATTTTGCATAATATTTGTCACCGCTTCTATAAAATTGAAATCTTTGAGGTATTTGGCCGTTAGAGTCGTAAACCCTTATGCTATCGGATTGGATCTGGTCTGCAGGTCCGATAATCTCAAGGATATACTCGACGTCATTCAGATCAGAATAGGTGCTCTTTAATTGCAGCTGATAGGATATTTTATTGTCGGAACTTGTATATTGTGAAGTGGTATATGTTATTGGATTGTTTATTGTACATGTTGCGATTATTGTCTGCCTGCCTGTCTTCACGCTTGAAAGAAAGATTGTAAGGTTTGAATAAGACCTTACTGTTTGCATTCTGTTATTCATAAATACTGAACAACTATCAGCGAAATAGCTGTCTTTCAGCAATAGCGAATCTATGTCATACGACGAATCGATCAAATAAGTTATTTGCTCGGTTAGTTTTTCATTTGTAAGTGTCTGCCTTTTAACTTCCCTTGAAACAAGTGTGGCTGGCTTCATATTTGATTTTATTTTTAGAAGATAACTGGTATTTTCTTTAACCTGTGGGAAATATACGGTAACATATTCTTTTTCCTTTATTGCATATATTCCGGGAATTTCAGATTCGACAACGCTATTCAGACCAAAAGGAATTCCTCTGACCTGGACTGCAACTTGCGAGCTGCTCCCAAGAGACAGATCATTATTGATTTCCAAATATGTTGTCATATTCAAGAAAGAATCCACTTCTGGAGTGGAATCGAATGTAGTCTTTGAGCTGTATCTGTTTGAAAGATAAACGGACAAAATTGATGAGGCGTTCTTGTTTAGCTCTTCTAAAACAGATAGGTATGCTGACCTTAGCGCGGTATAGTTACCAAGGCATCTTGCCGGATTGAGCTTGTCTTTGACAATGCATACCTTTTCTATAGAATCCAGTCTTAAACCATACTGGTAGGTGCTTGTATATTTCGAAAGAGAAGACAGAATTGAATAAGTTTTGCCCCTCAAGGCAGGAATGTCTGAAAACGAAATTTCTGCTTTCAAGTATATTCCTTCTATCGCCTGCCTTATTGCATATATTGATTCGTCTATGAGAGAGACGTTGTTTATGGACATACTTAGCAATAATGATTTTGAATTTAGAAGACTTAACTCTGCAGTTGTATCTATCTTGTCTAATTGCGCTTTGGATATTGTCGAATTAAGCTCTGCAAGCGCTTCCCTTAAACCCTTCTTTTTTATTTCTGCAAAATCAGAAGCTTTGGCTGATGCAGCTTCGATTACCTCGTCCAAGTTTCTTGCTGCATTGTAAAGCTGGACCACTCTTTCTCCCTTACTTGTCATGCCTGGATTGTAATTATTGTATACCGAAGAAGCCTGATTGTATTTTGAATTGAGAAGATCGTATGCTGAAGCCGAAGAAGTGTCGTAAACAGGATATTTGCTTAGGTTTGCATATGCAAGATCCAGTTTTGTTCTGACTTTTTCATTCAAAGACTGCAAAACTTCGTCTGAAATTTTTTCTATCTTATATGAATTATTAATTAAATAATTTGATATTGATATTGAATTAGAGAACTTTTCCATTCCCTTTGCATAGTAAAACATAACTCGATTGTCCGCATCTCTTTTTGCAGAATCTATTAAACTCTTTACGCTTGTCGCAGAGCCAGAGCCGTATAAGTACTCCTTGATTTCCGCAATAGAATCTGAAGGCACCATATACGCGCTTTCTAGACTTGTTTCCTGCGATTTATTTAGCGAGTACAGCATAATCGGCGCGTTTATTTTCCAGTATTCCTCGCTCATTAAGATGTTGTACCTTGTTTCTGCATCTCTGAACTTTTGTTCAGCTTCTGAAAGAAGAATGTCGTAATCTGCCTTCAGCTTTGCCCTGTTTTCCAATATTTTGCGATGAAGGTCAATCAGATAGTTGAATGCAATTATGTATCTTGGAGAGAACATTGCGCCCATTTCGCAATCATTCAGTTGCTTTATCCTTTCGGCACTGACTTTCTTGCTGGTCTCTCGGATATATATGAAATAAGCTGAGAAATCCTTCGCATTAAGATCGGAATCGGTTAGCTCTTTTTGGTTTATTTTAGATTTGTATATGAATGACTTAATTTTTTCATTATAAAACTTGTGTGCTTGCGTAGAATAATTCGAGTATCCCGCTCCTTCGTAATAAAGGGAATCGGCCTGCATTGCAACCTTGTCAAACAATATGTTTATTGCCTCTCCTGCATTCTCATAAGCGCTTTGCTGTCTTTCAAGGTATCTTTCAAAGCTTATTGCTACGTCCATCAATAAGTCTGCGATGTCTGAAATTATAGGAATTTGATCCTCACAGTCTATTTCTGCTTTAGTGAATACTGTGTTTTCCGAAAGTTTAATTGGGGATTTGACGTAATCAGCGTATGAAAATGCCATTAGATAGTTTATTGTATTCGGCAGCACTACGGCCAATATATTGGAAGGCAACGGTGCGATCTTGAAATATACGGAGCAGTTTTTGTTCAATAAAGAAGTCGTAAGCTTCGACTTCATCGCTGAAATTTCGTTGTCAGCAATCTGTATTTTTTCTATTGCTTTCCTGAACTCGGCCATTTCATCAGATGATAGCGACTGAACGCTTTGTCTTATGGTAAAATAGTTCTCCATACAGAAGTCAGTGACGAAATCATTGCATTTACTGAAGCCTCCGTAATTGGCCGGAATTAAAGAACAAGATGTAAAGGGAAAAATAGAATAGACTCCTTCGACGCTTCTTAAAGATTCGTTAATAGGGACTGCTTCCCTTTGATTTTGTGTCAACGTTGGATAAACTGAAAAGGAAATCGACAACATTATTAAAAATAATAAAAATATTCTGCCCAACCAACACATAATCATAGTATATTTAATAGATATTTAAAATTAACGTTGTATGAACTGGGAATTCTGGTCATTGAAATGTGGGGAGTGGGATTTGAACCCACGTAGCCACTACGGCACAGGATTTCCTACTTCCAAATGAAGTAAGCCTGCACCAGGGTCTTAAGTCCTGCGCATTTGACCAGGCTCTGCCATCCCCACATGGAGGATACTTATATATAGCAGTGAATAATATAAAAATTTATTTGACGGTTAGATGCACATTTGCTGAAAAAAGATAATATTTTAAATGTATATCAATAAATAAGAAATAGAGGCGAGTGGGATTAAAAATCTAGATAGGTTTTTAAATCTCACATATAAATACTAATAAAAGGTGGACGCATGGTAAAGCTTCTATTAGCACGCCAATTGGCAGGCAGAAAATTGATAACAAACGACGGAGAAGAGATAGGCAGACTTGTTGATATATTGATCAACGAGAAGAATGGCAAGCTCGAGACGCTTGTGGTTGAACCAAACCCAGACAATCCGACAATGAGAAGAATGAAGAAGGAAGAGGGTTTGATCTACATACCTTACACTGCAATTCTCGCAGCATCCGACTACGTAATCGTCGACAAGAAAAGTTTTGCCTAATTTTAATTTCCTTTATTTTCTTCCTTTAGCTCTGGTTTTTTATTCTTGAATAGTGGCTAGAGTCACATAAAATCAGTTATAGAAGGCTGAGAAAGGTAGGATTCTTCGTCTCTTACATCCACCTCAATAGCTTTTGTTCCGTTCCAAACTTTATACACTGCTTTTTTACCAGGCGGCACGGGAATTCCGTATCTGCCCGCTCCACCCGGAACGTATTTGAACTCGTTATTTCTGAATGCGGAAATAAGATCAGCCACATTTTTATCGATCCTTTTGAGTTCGTCTTGGTCAGACCTTATCAAAATTTCAATTTCGGTTCCGAATTTCTCCACAAACCGCCTCCAAATTTCCTGTACCTTTTGCGAATATGGGGTTCTAATGTTGTACGCCAATGAAATTATTTCTGAAAGCGGAATTATGTGAAGGCATCTCGGCCTGTGATCCGGATGTATTGTTCTCCTTCCCTTTGCCAGTTCTTCTATTCTTTCTGCGACTCCTTTTTTAATCGGTTTGCGGCAAATCGGACATCTCCATTTAAAAGATTCTGCATCTGATAAAGAATAAAAAACAAGGCAGTTCATGCACCTTGTCCTATGGTATTTTCCTTCCCTGGGATCGAATTTAACATTAAGAATCGGCCTTCTGCCCTTCTTCCTCATTATTGCGTTTTTTAGCTCTTCAAATGAAATTTCATTCACTTCAAAAGAGGTGAACTCTCTTCCCATTTTATTTGGCCATGGGCTGTGGGCATCGCTGTTGCTAAGAAAGGTGATGTCTTCCAATTCGGATATTCTGTCCGCCATATCTGTATCTGCGGAGAGACCTAACTCAAGAAAATAGATTCTATCTGAGTATTTTCCATAGCAGTCTTTTAAGGAGTCGTATTCCTTATAAAGAGACGTCCAAGGTGTAAACGCATGTGAAGGGCCGATCATGCATTCTGCTTCAATCGCTATTTCCGCTATCTGCTCTCCGCTCAGATGAACTTTGGGCCTGCCTTCTGTGTCCAAATCTTTAGCGTATCTTGATATTCTTTCTCTGACTTCCATTACTTTGCTAAGAGATGGAAATAATATTATATGGTGGACCCTGTTTTGGTCTTCGATCTCAGTTTGAAGTATGAATTTTGTTCCGGAATCATCCGAAAGTACTCCTCCTTCCTCTTTAAGATTTTTTTTAATCTCAGCCATCCATTTTTGGTTTAATATGTCTGCTGTTGCAACCAAATTTAGGCCTTTGAGCTTTGCCTGCTCTCCGATCGTCCTAGGAAGCATGTCGTTGGACACTGCGCCCGAATATTTACCATGGAGGTGCAAGTCTGCATTTATAATCATATTATCAGCTATATTGTAATTTGTAATCACTATGTTGTAATCTCTATGAATAAATTTAAATAGATTCCTTAGAATAGTAATTTAAATGAAATATATACAATGTGAGTAAATGGGCAATCGCTTTGTTCTCTTGATTATAATGGTTCTGGCTCTTATTTTTACAAGCGGCTGCATACAGAAAAATATATATCCTTCAGAGAAGGAAACGATTCAAACTGAAAGAAGCGTAGATCTAAATAACGATGGAATACCTGACGAAATTATTTATGTGTTTGCGCCTAAAGAGATACAAACCGTAACAATGACTAGGGAAATTATAGTGCAAAAGAACATGGGAAATGAAGTTACAGTGAAAATAAACCTGGTGTCAAAGGCCACCGACAAGATAACGGACATAACCCTTAAGGAAACAATACCTGCTTCCCTTGCGCTGAATTTGGAAAAATTGGAATTTGTAACTAAATATAGTGAAATCCTAAGGGCTGAGCCCCCGATAACCGTAAGCTGGAAATTTACATTTTCCGGAAGCGAGGATATAGGTAAAACTATAATATACAAGACAACCGTCTTCCAGGAGATAAACAAGGCATGGGTTGAAAAGTACGTACAGTCCGCGTATTTAGAGCTGAGTACAGTTGATCCGAAAAACGTGCCTTTTTTCATGAGCGTGGCAAAATTCGGGGAATCGGTTTATTCGGTGCTTAAGGCTAACCTTGACTTTTATGTTGCTTCCGCTGTTTACGGCACAATGATATTTATAGCAGTATTGGTTTATCTAGAGCTGCTTGCTCTTATAGGCGCATATGCGAGCAGTGCATTGAAAAAAACTCCGCTTATGAGCGAAATATACAACTTCATAGGCCACGGTAGAAAAGACAATTTGATATGGATTGGAACTGGTATATTTGCGATAGTTGTAGGTTTGGTTATAATATTCTTTACAAAAGAGATCCCTGGAAGTCCTGAAATGGAAACTCTCGTAAGACTGGGTTCAAATGTTCCTAAGCTTATTGGAGCGTTCGCAATATCCATAGGCATAATTTCATTGTATTATTCAATCTTGGACATAATAAAGGGCGCGATTTTTGGCGAAAGGTATTATATGTCTCCTATGGAAATGGCAAAAGAAAAAATAAAGGACGCTATGGCATGCATTGACGCCCTTGAAGATAAAATAATGGCTGCCGCAGAGAATAAAATCGACACGGAAAGCGAGGAGATATTCGCACAGGTTGAGAGAAAAAGAATGGAAAGGTATATGCAGGAAATAACGCAGGAAAACGCGGAGCAGTATCTTGCTCAGATCAACAAGTCGATTGCGGACATCCAGGCAGCAATTGACGGACTGGCGACAAAGGGCGAAATACTTAACAACTGGCCAAAATGGAGAATGCAGATCGATGAGCTCCTTAAGGATAATGACAGGGTTGAAATCGGCATGCTGAAAGACATTCCTGCAAGATGGAGAAAGTGGGCCCTTACAAGATACATATCTGAGCACATCGGAGAGTCGCTTACCATAGAGGAAGGCGCTCTTAAAAGAATAAAGGCCGTTGTAATAGACAAAAACGAAGTTACACAGGTATTAAACAGTTTGCTAAGCGGCGGGAAGATTGAGGGAGTCGCCGCTGTAAGAAAAGACGGTCTTCTTATAACTTCGATGCTTCCAAAAGAAATTGACTCGAACCTTGTAGCTGCGGTGGCTGCAAAAGTGATTGCAAATAGCGATATGGCGTCCATGGAATTTGAAAAGGGGCAGAGCAGGTATGCGATTTTGAAAGGCGCCGAAGGGGATGCTTTAATATACAACGGCAGATCTGTCATATTGGTTTCTTTGATCAGAAAGGGCGAAAGCATAGGATTTATTGTATCTGAAATGAAAAAGGCTGCTGACAAGCTAGACGCCCTGATTTCTTAGCTGAAAACAGAAAACCAAAAAGTAAGAAAAGAGAAAAGCAAGAAATTGTCGTTTATCTTTATGTTCAGCGATTCAAGGAAGGCTGCTATTAAAATTGCCGGAAGCATTCCTATTCCTAAAATCAGGGTTGCGGGGATTGAAGCCAATACGAATGCAAAATAGGAAATGATGTTTTTGTTTTTGAATATTGATTTTCTATGCTTAAGCTTTGTAGAAAACGCGGCGGAGGCAACGTCACCTATGGTAACGATGTATATCCCGGCTATTATTTTGTTTACATCCTGGGTGAACCCGATTAGAATCATCGTCCCTAACATAAACCATATTGCGCTTTCACCTTGGAAGCTGTCTCTAGCGCTCGCAAAGCTCATTATTTCATGGATGAGAGTGGAGCTTCCTTTTTCTGATATATGGATCAGGTAAAACATCACGATCATTAACACAAGTAATATTGATAGGGATATCTGGATCGGATAAAGAGAATACATGCTACTTAGCATGACTATGAACATAAGAAAGAGGCCAAAAAATAGATGCAGGAAACCTCGAAAGATGTTGCTTGCCTTTGAAGCTATTTTCATTGCAGTGCCTTTTGACAGAAATTGCTGGGCTATGAAATACCATGAGAAGCCGAATGCCGATGCCACAAGAACGTCAACCAAGTAATGCACTCCAAGGTATACCCTTGAAAATGCCATTAAAATGTAATATATTATGGAAGGAATGAATGCCGCAGTTCCAATGGTGAATGGGACTAAAACCGCTGCCGATGCGGTATGTGTGCTTGGAAATGATGAAGAGATCGGGCATTCGATTTTATGCATCCCTAAGCTTTCTGTGCATGGTCTCTCTTGCGGATATACCAGCTTTATAAATTGAATGGATGCGATTGCCAGAGATAAGGCTATAAATGCGATGAAAAGCCTTTTTTTCAAAATTCCGAAAGTAGGCTCTAAATCCATGATTAGCTTGCTTCTTTTCTTAAATGAATCAAGGAGATTGAGCTTTGAATTCAGGTAAACTAGGCCTAAAAATGCAAATGCAAAAAGTATTCCGAATTTATCTAGAATAATGCACAAGTCTGTGATAAGCTGGTTTTGGTGGTAGAACAAGGCCAAAGAAACAGGATCGCTAATCATCCAATCACTTTATTGAAACAAATGCCAGAGGAGGGGATTGAACCCTCGACCTCCAGATTTCCAAGTAGATCTTGAGTTGAAATCTGACTTATGAGTGTCGCCGAACCGATTAGAATCTGGCTCGCTGGCGCTCTACCACTGAGCTACTCTGGCACACCCTTTAATATATAATGAAAAAAGATATATAAAATATAGCCCAATGCATGCACGGAAAGAATTTTAAGGAAGATAAGCGTTATTTGCATATGAAAAAAATCGTATTTTGCGGAATTGACCTGGCAAGCAAGGAGAAAAACTGCACCGGTGTCGCATGCATAGACGTCGATGGAAATGTGATAGAGGAAGGAATACTGTTTTCCGATAGAAGCATCGTTGGCTTTGTAAAAAGAAACAAACCTAAAGTTGTTGCAATCGACGCGCCGTTATCAATTCCTTCTTTCGGAAGCATGAGGGATGAGGAGAGGATACTCAGAAAAGAGGGGCATTATTTGTTTCCTTTTTTCAAATCCATGAGGGAATTGGCTGTCAGGGGCATGGAACTGGATAAAAGGTTGGATGAATATAAGGTGATAGAAGTCTGCCCTTCTGTATCTGCCAAGATACTCGGAATAGAAAGGGAAAAAAATAAGATAAGGAGACATGTTCAGGATGCAAAGATTGCCGCTATCACTGCAAAGATGTATCACGAAGGCAGATGCAGTTTGGTTAAGGGAAAATTCTACATACCTTCAATACAGGACGTTAAAGGGTAGGAAATGGCAAATAGAAAGAATTAAAATAGTATAATACAAATGAATATCATGGTAAAGGAAATCCTATTTCCGAAAGAACTGAAACCTGAGGAATCGGTACCTGTGATACTTGAAGGGGTATTTGGCGGAACTGTTGCCGGATTGGGAATGATGACAATCGGCGCTTTCTTTTCACCTGAAGTAAGCACTGCTTTGGTGAGTGCCTCTGCAGTTGCAAGCGGCTTCGCAACCACGATAATACTTCAAGAAAAAAGGAACCTGGTGAACAAAAAGGCAGAAGCGAAAGAGAAAAAAAAGGCTAGGAAATGATTATCTGCACAATCCAACCGTTAACTCGTGGAAATAGCTGACTTCTGATTCTTTTATGTCGTAATATACAATTAGTCTTTTTTGAGAAAAATATGGATCGCAGCCCGAATATGGATATGAATGACGCATGAATTTTAAGAACACTGTATGGCCTGTCTTTTCTTTTACAAATTTTAGGTACGAATCCAATTCCTGCGAAACGGTGCCTGTTCGCATAAATGTCGCAACTTCTGTGTGATACTTTAATTCCAGAACTTGAAAGATGTCGTTCATTATGACTGTCTCATACAACGGCAGATTCTCCCTTCTTTGATCAGTAACAAATGCTATTGAAGATATTGCGATTAGGAAAAACGCAAGCGCAACCAAAGCTTCGATGGTAAACACTATTCCCTTTGTCATTTTATCACTTTGCACATATCCTCAATATTCCCTCTTCGTTAAGGTCCTTGATCACTACGAATCTATCAATACAAAAGGTTTCGCTTCTAGCGGTTTCCCTAAACGACTTGCTTGAGAACAAGACGCTACCGGACCTTCCTGAAAGATTAAGCTCTACGTAATCAAATCCATAATCGCTTGCGTTAGATTTCTGCAGAGATGAAATAAATGAATTCAATTCTGACATAGAGATTAGGTTTGAAGTTGTCTCGGTATTTGTTTTATATGCGCCTTCGTTTCTTACAATCTGGTTTGAAAATATGATCAGGGAAGCTGTCCTTTGCCTTACGTCCAAATTATGGAGAGAGGACATGAATGATTGGATTATGCTATAAAACAGGATTGAGATTGTCAAGACGACAATTACTGCCACGGAGGCATCTATGCTAAACAATCCTTTTTTCCCCATTTCCACACCTTATGAAATCGGCCTGTACAAAGCAAGCAGCCTATTGCCTGAATCTTTTAGAGGTATCTTTTCAGATCTGGTGATGTTTTCCAACCTGCAAATGACCGACGTGTTGATGCTTGATTCAGATATAACGCACCCCTCCATGAATAGTTTCATGTCTGTGAACTTATTGTTGATCAGTCTCTGCGTTTCTATAAGCTGCAGCGACCTTACTCGAAGCGAAAACTCTTGCTCGCGAATCTGGCCTAGCAAATTCGAATAATCTAGGGCAGAAACAATGATGAATATGAAAACTGCGTACGCGCCCATCACCAATAGAAATTCCAGGGAAAGCTGCGCCTTCATTTCGCCACCCTTAACAGCCCAAGATAATCGTCCCAGATTATCTCTGTCGATTCTGGAATAATAACCGCAGATGAAACGTTCTCCTTGCTGTCGTATACCATGATTCCGTATTTTGACTTCATCAAATCGTAAATTTGGACTTGTGAAACACCGGATGACCCATGAAAAATTTCCTTTGGTGGTTTTGTTATGGTGGTTGAAAAATTCATAGAGGAGGAGAGGAACATGCTGCAAAGATTTCTTGCCTCGCTACCGACTATTACGGTCCGATCCAAGTCAAAAACGTTTGACCTTTCGTAAATCCTAGATGAATTAAAGTATTCGGGCCCTCTTCCTTTTATTGCAATCATGTCAATTATTTCTGTTTCCAATGGAAACCCGCACCAGAATCTCAAAGCAAAATCTCTCCAATGGTAGTAAGAATGGGCTCCTGTGCTTGTCAAATCGTTCAACTTATTTATTCCGTAAAAAGAATATGAAGAATCGAAAAAAGGCGCATATTCTGGAAACATCGTCTTTATTTGGTCTTTCATTGACTTTATTTGCTCTGAGTAGATTATAACCCTTTTTACTGCATGCTTAAGCTCTATCTCCCTGCCTGCTCGCTCCTCGAGAATAAAGATCTTGTTTTCTAGGTAAGATATTCTTTCGTAAATCATCATGTATACGCCTATTATAACAATTAGATATGCAAATATGGCAAATATGTATAAAAAAGAAAACACTCCCTTTCTGGAATTGCATGGAGATGCCATTAATTAATAAGATGATAAAAGATATTTAAATTCTTGTCTCTATATATTATATGCTTTTATTGAAAGCGGGGTAGGGTAGCCTGGAGTGCCCGCTGGGCTCATAACCCAGAGATCGGTGGTTCAAATCCACTCCCCGCTACTCTTTTCCTTAAAACTAAGATTGTTTGCTGTTCTTTAGTTTTATAAATTTAAACTTTTATTGTATTATCGGGCCCGTAGCTCAACGGATAGAGCGCTTGGCTTCGGAGAAACTCTTTTAGGAAAAGAGTTTCATCAGAAAGGTAAATTCTTTGGTGAAACTTTCTTAGAAAGAAAGTTTCGGGGAAACCAAGAGGTTGGGGGTTCGAATCCCCTCGGGCTCGCATCTTGACGGCTTGCCTTGATAAGTAAAATTCTTAAATTGTTATAGACAATATTAATTAGAGAGCTTCTTCTCATGCTTTTTGATCATGGTGATAAAATGAGTGATGTTGCTGAATTGTTTGTAGCAGAGGCATTGAAATCGGACGTAGGAAGGGGAATAGTCAGACTTGATTCTGAAACAATGAATAAGCTTGCGCTCACTACTGGAGATGTTATTGAGATTAAGGGAAAGAAAACAACTGTTGCAATCGTATGGCCTGCCCATCCCCAGGATGAGGGGCATAAAATAATAAGAATGGACGGGCAGGTAAGACAGAATGCCGGGGTTGGAATGGGGGACAAGGTTACAATAAAGAAAGTTGAGGCAAAACCTGCCAAAAAGGTAGTTTTCACCCCATACCAGGCAATGAGGTTTTCGCCAGGTTTTGACGAGTTGCTTAAGAGAAGATTAGAGGGAAGGCCTGTAATGAAAGGAGACACTATATTCATCAGCATAATCGGAAGCACCTCATTTCCTTTGGTAGTAGCCTTGACTCAGCCGGTTGGTGCCGTAATCATCAGCGAAAAGACAGTGGTGGAAATAAAGGAGGAGCCTCTGAAAGAGACAGGGAAGATACCTTCCGTGTCATATGAGGACATAGGAGGACTGAAGGAGGAGATAAGGAAGATAAGAGAGATGGTTGAGCTTCCGTTGAGGCACCCGGAATTGTTTGAGAGGCTAGGAATAGAAGCGCCGAAAGGAGTTCTCATTCACGGCTCTCCGGGGACAGGAAAGACCCTATTGGCAAAGGCAGTAGCAAACGAAAGCGATGCGAATTTCATTTATGTCGGAGGGCCTGAGCTAATCTCTAAGTTTGTAGGGGAGTCTGAAGAGAGACTAAGGCAGCTTTTCAGAGAAGCTGAAGAGAATGCGCCATCTATAATATTCATGGATGAGATAGATGCCATCGCTCCGAAAAGAGAGGAAGCCACTGGAGAGGTCGAGAGAAGAATGGTTTCCCAGCTCCTTGCACTGATGGACGGATTGAAGGCAAGAGGGCAGGTAATTGTAATCGGGGCTACAAACAGGCCAAATGCAATAGACCCTGCATTGAGAAGGCCGGGAAGGTTCGACAGGGAGATTGAAATCGGAATTCCGGACAGGGATGCAAGAAAGGAAATACTTACCATCCACACAAGAAACATGCCGCTTGACAAGGATGTGAATTTTGACTATCTTGCCAATGCAACCCACGGATACACCGGAGCAGACATATCACTTCTTTGCAAAGAGGCTGCAATGAAGGCCCTGAGAAGAATAATGCCGAAAATAAACCTTGAGGAGGAGACAATTCCAATAGAAATACTTGAGAGCATAACTGTGAAAATGGATGACTTTACAAACGCAATGAGAGAGATCCAGCCGTCTGCATTGAGAGAGGTGTTCGTGGAAATTCCGAATGTAAGGTGGTCCGACATCGGAGGGCTTGATGAAATAAAGCAGAAGCTTAAGGAGGCTGTTGAGCTTCCCCTTAAGAATCCAGAGGTGTTCCAGAAGATGGGGATAAGAACGCCAAAGGGAATACTTCTCTATGGGGCTCCCGGAACCGGAAAGACCTTGCTTGCAAAGGCGGTAGCAACTGAAAGCGAGGCTAACTTTATTTCAATAAAGGGTCCTGAAGTTCTGAGCAAATGGGTCGGAGAATCCGAAAGAGCTATAAGGGAACTGTTCAGAAAGGCGAGGCTTTCTGCCCCTTGCATTATATTCATTGATGAAATAGATGCGATCGCCCCTGTTAGGGGAGGAGCTGACGAGGGAACAAAGGTGACCGAAAGAATGGTAAATACCCTGCTTCTTGAAATGGATGGGGTGGAGCAGTTAAAGAACATTGTAGTGATAGCTGCTACAAACAGGCCAGACATACTTGATCCTGCTTTATTAAGACCTGGAAGGTTTGACAACATATTGGAGATTCCGCTGCCTGACGAGAAGACAAGGCTGGAAATACTCAAGGTCCACACCAAGAGGATGCCTCTTGACAAGGATGTGGATCTTAATGAAATAGCGTCCAAACTCAATAATGCAACCGGTGCAGATATTGAAGGAATAGTCAGGGAGGCAGGAATGAATGCAATAAGGGCCAAGAGAGACAGGGTTAGGATGCAGGATTTTGAAAAGGCGATTGCAAGCGTCATTCCGACTGTAAGAAAGGAGCACACTGAAAGAATAAGGAAATTTGAGCAAAACTTAAAAGGGATGTATGTATAATATTATATTGAAAGACTAAAACAGAACATGAATGTTATGAACATAAATTATTTTAGGTGAATAGATGCTGATAAATACACTATGGAAAATGCTTCTGGCTCTGACAGCTATCTCCCTAATAGTGTATGCGTTGACTCCGGAGGCAACACTAGGATACCTTCTCAAGCTGTTTGCATTGAATTGGGGAGTATTAATAGTGTATGCAATCGCATGGCCGCACATAAGGGGAGTGAGAAAGGGAGATCCTATTGTAGTAAGGGGACAGCCTCTAACCTTCTTCTTTGCATTTCCTAACGCAGTTGCAATGAGTAATGCAAGGCTGAACGGATATGTTGAACTGAAGCTTATGGACGGAACAATTGGGATCGGAAAGGTTGTGAGATATCAGGGCATACTTTCCCATGCAGAAGTTGAGCTGCTAGAGCAGCACTCTACAGAAATCGAAATAACAAAATTAAAGTAAGGAAGCTGGAAAAAGAGCAGTGATAAAATGAATGAAATAGAGGAAATGTTAATTTCAATGATTGCCATAATGGTTGCATTCAGCATTGCATTGTGGGGAATAGGAGTGTTCTTCCAGTCAGGGTTTGTTTACAAGCTTCTGATAATAGGATTTACGGTGGGGATAGGTTTTATGACCCATGAAATGGGGCACAAGTATGCTGCTGAAAAGTTCGGTTCCCCTTCCAGATTTGTAATGTGGCCCCAGGGCTTGCTTCTGATGTTTCTTCTCGCTCCTTTCGGTTTCATATTTGCGGCTCCAGGTGCAGTTTATATCTTCAAGAGAATGGGAAGGGTTGAAAATGGGATAGTCTCGCTTGCGGGGCCTGTCATGAACATGATGATCTATGTGATATTCGCAGCTATCCTGATTCTTAGCGGGGTGTTTAATTTTGCTCTTAGCGAGCCTGTGTTCTTGATAGCTGTTATAGGAATGCAGATAAATGCCTTGCTTGCAACGTTCAACCTCCTGCCAATCTTTATTTTGGACGGGGCCAAGGTAATGAACTGGGATTTTAAGATATGGCTGGCTGCATTTATACTTTCTTTGCTTATGCTATTTAATTATGGAACGATTGCCTCGTTTGCAGCCTAATTTATTTTGCTTATAATATTTGATCAAGTCAGGTGAATATATGGAAACAATAAGCATGACGATTGCAGAAATGCTAATAAGGTCTTTTCCGATTTTCTTGGCAATAATAGTGCCGGGATACCTCATGTCTCTTGCTCTTTTCAAGAAAACAAAGAAGTTCTCTCATCTTGAGATGTTTTTCCTTGGAATTCCGTTTGGAATGTTTGTTCCTTCTTTCCTTGCTTTGATTGAATTTACGATCGGAATCCAATATTCCCCTGCTCTTGCTTTAATAAACCTTGCAATTGTCACTATCATACCGCTGGCATACTTATATAGGGAAAATATATCCTTACTCCCAGAAAAAGGGGAAAGTGAAACACAGGAAAAGAGAAGCAAATCAAATTATATCTATCCGCTTCTCCTTCTCTTGGTTCTTTTCCTTTCATTCTGGGTAAGAATCCAGAGCCTTACTCCTTACTACTATGACTTTGATCCGTATTGGTACAATATGGCTGCCCAATTCATAATTCAGCAGGGCAGCATTCCTACAACTGACGACTATGCCTGGTATCCTAATCCAGATTCCCACAGAACATTTCCGTTCATTCCGTATATG
>JAOAKO010000006.1 GCA_026413625.1 Microcaldota archaeon | reverse complement strand
CAGCTATTTTAGATAAGTTTGAAGCTCGGTTTTCATTGCCTTTATCTTTGAAAAGAAGTCTTGATACCCTGTCCATCCGTCTTCATCATAGCTGTACAAATCATTATCGCTTATTACTATCATTAGCTCATTGAGCTGATCTGGTTTGATCGGCAGTCTGACGGTTCTTCCGATCTCTCCCAGATACGATCCGTCTTGCGGCTCAACTAATTCAGCGCCTTCAAGAAGATTTATCTGGCTGCTTTCATTTATTTTATGTTTAGAAAATGCAACTACACAGTGCCCAAGATACGGTTCCGTCAAATAGCATACAACGTATGGGTAGATGTTCCCATCTTTAAGCGGTTTTGCCTCTGCATCCCTAATATACCAGGTATCCCTCTTATTTATAAAATATCTTTTGCCGTTATCTATAGGGATATAGGATTCGATTATTATTTTTTTCCCTCTGCACTTATCAAGAATATGGTTTATTTCCGCTTTATAAAAGAGAGAATAGTCTTCGCAATCCCCGCCCCTATTAGAAAGAAATTCATTGAGCGAAGATAGTTTATCAGTTTTTCCATACAGGGAAGTATCTGAAATGTACTTTAACCCATAAAATTCATCATTGACTAGCAATAAGCAAGCTGTTTTTATAGTGCATTCATCGAAATTTATTTTATAACATTCTGTTTTAAGGTCGTCTTCCAAGCTGGTTTTTAAGCTGCTGTCAATATTGTCTATATTTGAATTCTTGGAGAACCAGCTCATGGATTCGTTTATCCTTGCCGCATATTTGTCTAAAGATATAAGAAGTGTTGTAGCTTCTTCCTTAAGATTCTGATATTCTTTGCTTAACAAGGTGTAATTTTCAATCATTAAATTATAGCTCTCGTTTAGTTTGGTATAATTCCATTCAAGCGAAAGGTATTTTTGTTCCAGGATTTTATTCTCCGCTGTCTTATTTTCATATTTTGCAAAAAGCTGCTGGAGTTCACGATTCAGTTCCTGCTTTTCGGAGTTTAATTTTGCAATGTCTGCATCTGTTTTCTCCACGTAATTGATATGCAGTTGTTTTAGAGAATTATAGTTGAGGTATTGGTAGACATTCAGAACAAAAAGTACAATGATCCCTATTATCATTAATTTTTCTCTTTCCATTTATTCACTTTTAAATTTTAATAGCCCCGACCGGATTCGAACCGGTGTCTCAGGCTCCAAAGGCCCGCATACTTGACCGCTATACGACGGGGCTATAACATTTTCACTATTATAATATACTCAAAAATTTAAATAGGTTGCCTATTTTCCTGCTTAAAAATCGCTTATTTACCACGGAACCTTTTTGAGCTTCAGTTTATATGCAATAATATTAGATATGTAATGTATAACAATAGTGAACACAGCTAAAACAATTAATAGGAGAATATCGAATTCTTTTGGCAAATACGGAGAAGCGAATAATAAAGCAAAGACCAGAAAACCAAGCTGATCCAATACTGGAACAGACATACCGCTTCTAATATTCATTCTTCTTTTCAGAAAGCTTCCAACTGCATCCCCAACCATCGTTCCGACAGAAAGAAGAAATGCAACCAAAACATGCGTTTCAAAATTAGGATAGATGTCGGATACTCCGAGAAGCCACGTAAGTATTCCAACTAAGGTTCCTATTACAATTCCTGCGAAAAATCCAGTCCAGGTTTTTCCCTTTCCAAGGATTCTTCTGCTGTCATAGAATTTTATTCCGTAGTCCATAGGCGTTTTACTTTCTCCGGTCCTCAGCAGCACTGGCGCAGCATTTGCGAAGTATGCCGGCAGTATGAAAATTAACGCTTTAATAAATAGGTCAATCATTATCTCCCAAATTTTTATTATACATAAATCTTTTTAAATATACCAAACAATCTATTAATATGAGATCAACACAACACATACTAAAACCCGAGGGCAGTGCAGGAATCAGCGCAGGGAGAATAATCCTATATATAGTTGCAATCCTTCTAATTGCAATGTTTCTCCTTAATTTTTTATCTTCCTTTGGAGTAGGGGGATGCATAGGGATTATAGAAATAAACGGCCAAATATCTACATATAAGGGGTATGGTTTAATTTCCTCTTCGGAAGTGATAAGTCTGCTTAAAGAGGCGGAAGAAAGGCCAGATATCAGGGGTTTAGTGCTTGTTATGAACACACCCGGCGGTTCTGCAGTTGCATCCAACGAAATTTATTCTTATCTCAAAGAGATGAAAAAACCAACTGTCACATACATAAGTGAGATGGCAGCATCAGGTGGCTATTTTGTTTCTTTAGGAAGTGATTATATATATTCTAATCCCTACGCGATAACTGGAAGCATTGGAGCCAGGACAGGATGGGTCATTGATCTATCAAAATGGCTCAATAATACGGGAATAAATATGACAGTAATAAAAAGCGGAGAGATGAAAGATACCGGGGAGATATACAGGCCAATGACAGAAGAAGAGATAGAGGTGTATCAAGCTATAATAGACGAAATAGGAGGTTCATTCCTTAATCTAACTATTAAAGAGAGGTCCGCTGATTCAAAATTCAGTAATCGTTCAATAGAGTTAATCTCAGACGCAAGGTTATTTACAGGAAGACAAGCCTATGAAATAGGTTTAGTTGATGCACTTGGAATAAGGCAAGACGCAATAAATAAGGCTGCAATGATGGCCGGCCTTGATAGAGATCCAAATGTTTGCGTTCTTGAAACAAAGAAAGATTTCTTTACAACTCTTTTCAATGAAATGGGGAAGGGGATTGGTGAAACATTAAGCAGCAAGTTATCATTTAATAGCCTTAAGATACAATAGAATAGGGGGGAATTCGCGTGAAAAAAGCCAATAGAAATGCATTCATATTTACAACAGATGCGTTTCTTGCTCTTCCATTAATAGTACTTGCGATATCAACTTTCATAGCGTTTTCAGTTACGCTTAGAGATAATATTACAGTACAGGAATATGCCTATATCATCGCAAAAGACGCCATGAATCTATTGATTGACGGATCCCCTTCCATATTGGGTCAAGTAGAAAACGATTCTTTTGCTTACATTATCTCCAAGAAAATTGCAGAATCAGATCCAAACGGCGCAAACCAAACCGCTTCAGTTATAGATTCTATAATTCCCTCAAATGCAGCATATATACTTGAATATAAGACAGCTTCAAGTAATCAATGGACACAGATTAGAGTGATAGATTCATCGAATAAAATTTCACAGAATAAATATTCCATTCAGGTTTCAGACACTAGATTAATAAGTGAAATTTCAAGACCAAGGGTCAACCCCAGTAGCAATTGCCCAAGTGAAATTGTATGCCCATCCTCTCCAGTTAACCAGTATACTCCAGGAAAAATAGTTGGACCATTGCTGATAAGAATTAGAGTATTCATCTAAAAGTGAATAATATGGCAAAAAGACTGGAAAATAAACTGAATAAAAAGAAAGGATTTGTATTTACAATCCTTACTCTAGTCATAATTGTTTTTATGATCATAGAATTGAACGTTTACTTCAGAACGTATGAACTAAAGCTTGCAAATGAACCATCTAAACTCAGGCTTCAAGTAATGCAGGATTTTATAAAGGCGTATTCTCCAAACTATTTCAATAATACTGCTTACTCATTTGTCTATTCAGCTCTTTACAAGCTTAATAATGACTCAATAAATTATCCACCATCCCAATCTTCATTGGCAGAATTATTATGGAATATCTCATATACGGGAAAGAGGACGGATAGCCATGCCGTTCAGCTAATCGATCAGGCAAATACGCTTTCTTCTTATGATTCAAACCTTTCGGCACTTGCAAAATCAATGAATATGGACATAAGAGTCAATTATAGAAACTTTAACATAAGTCAAGTTAACTATTGGACAGTGCAGTACAACTTTACAATGGACGTTTCAATTTATGACAAGACATCAAGCACCAACGTCAAATTCAGCTCTCCAATTTCATTAAACATTTCTATAATAGGATTTGAAGACCCTTGGCTTGCAAGAATGGGATTCAGAAACAGGAGCGTCATTCCTTCTGATCAGGCCAATATAGCTCAAATTGGACCCTCTCTCATTATGAACGGAAACAGGGGAAGGGGTTGGTTTTACGGAGAACCTGTTGTTGTGACAAGCTGCCCGCAGAGTGATTTCGAGTTTGCGGATTCATTTATTCAAAACAAAACAAAGATAATGGTTACTGACAACGTGGATGTGGCAAGGCAATGCGGTCAGCTTTTCGGCGCAGCGATTATAGTGGGGGATGCAGCTGCACAAACAAATAATTTTATTGGTTTGGACATTCCCCTCTTTATCAATACCTCTGCAAAGATTCGCGACATACCTGCGTATCCTTTGCTTATGATTTCAGATAACAATACAGAATTGACTGATAACAGTACGGGACATTACCACTATCTACTGAATATCGAAAATATGCGAAATTCAATAGAGTGCGGAAGATACATTGAAAGACGCAACTTTAATTATGGATATCTTAGAAGACTTACAAACAATGTCACTGGCGTATTTGACGAGTATGGAATAGAGACAATACTGTCGGGAACCTCACAGTCCATACCTGCAGCAAGATCGACTTACAGTTTTGTCGACAGAGAGTATAATGCGTCAATCCCAGGCAATCTTTACAAAGGGCTGCCGGGATGCAACAGCGAGCTGTTATGCAACTTTACAAGAGATAATGCTGGCACTTCAATACCTTATCCAATAAGATTAAGCTCAGCCTCAGCTCAATATTATTTGGGAATTTTTAATGCTTCGATGAAGAGATAAAGTGATGGAATGAGATCGGATTTGAGATATGTTAAAGGTCAGATAATGCTTGAAATGCTTATAATCGTTTCATTCCTATTGCTTATTCTTATTCCAACTGTAATCTATATTCTTTCAGTTCTTTCAACAGAATCGTGGAAGACTGATTCGAATCAGGCATATTCAACGCTGACAAAAATCGTCTCTGTCTCCAATAAGCTTTCCATGCTTGGGAACGGCTCTTCCTCTACCGAAACTATGTTTCTTCCCTCAAGTGTGCAAAGATTAAACACGTCAAGCGATGGAAGGGAGATTTATATTGTTTTGAACGGACCAAAGTCAATGCGTATGGAAGTGGTTGTTCCAAGTAATGTCCCAATACAATTGAATTCAAGCCATGATTGGTCCAATGTAAGAGGAGCCCAATCATTCATATTTCTAGTGCAAAATGGAGTAGTGATAATTTCAAAGTTATACTAAGTGATCATATGGCGGTAAAAAATAGAATCAAAAATGCAAGAGGCCAGGTTGCGTTCGAATTCCTGCTTATTTACAGCTTCTTTATCTTTGTTTTTCTTACATCCCTTTATATCATTGCAGGCAAAGCTATCGAGCAGCAGAGATACGCCGAAGGCATTTACGCTAGGGAATTTATTGTAATGATAGCAGATGAAATTAATGCAGCGGCAACGATAGAAGGATATGAAAAAAATATTTCGATTCCAACAACAATAAGCAGCGTTCCATATAAATTGTACATATACAAGGGAATGGTAGGATTGAATTACAGCTCTTTGGCAGATATAGACTTATTATACCCGCTTTCAACTGACAATATCGTGGTAAATGGTGGAGATTCGACTAGCAATATAAGATATATTAATACTGCAAAAGGAAAATTCAAGATAATTAATTCGGATGGTCAGGTGACTATTTATGACGGCTAATCGCAATTCAGAATTAAAAGGACAGTTCTTTTCATACGATGCGATAGTTGCAGGAATACTATTTATTCTACTTCTCACTCTGCTTTACAATTATTGGAATTCATTGAGAACAACAGTTTCGGTTAGAATAGACGACGCTTCAAGAATTGCCTTAAGCGTTTCAAGCATGCTTCTAACTCCAGGTTACCCGTTGGATTGGAATGCAACAAACTTTAATCAAATTGGATTAGCCGAGCATCACAATACAATCAGAATCAGTGAGGCAAAAGTTTCAAATCTATCAATTCTTTCTTATACGAGTTATCAAACTGTTAAAGAGAGATTAGGAATAGGACCTTATGAATTTTTCATCACAATCGCTGATGTGGCGATAGGTAGCGCCCCAACAGGGACCGTTCTATCAAAGGTAACTATTGTGCGGCCAGTGATTTATAAAGATCAGCTGCAAAATCTTTCAGTCACAATATGGAGCTCAAGCCAATAATATGTTTTAAGACCATTTATCTGAAAGTTCTGAGCAGCAATGAATTTGTAACGACCGACACTGAGCTTAATGCCATGGCTAATCCAGCAATTTCCGGCTTTAATGTTATTCCGTATGAAACAAGAACACCTGCAGCGATCGGTATTCCAAGTACATTATAAATCAATGCCCAGAACATATTTTGCCTTATTTTATTAATTGTTGCTTTGCTAAGCTTAAATGCCGTCAATATGTCGCTCGGCTTGCTTCTCATAAGTATTATCTCGCCGGTCTCAATAGCAATATCGCTTCCGCTTCCCATTACAATTGCGACGTTTGCTTTCGCTAATGCAGGAGCATCGTTTATTCCATCCCCTACCATTGCTACAAACTCTCCTTCGTCTTGAAGTTTCTTTATTACGCTTGCCTTTTCCTCCGGACCTACCTCCGATATTACATCGTCTATTCCCGCCTCCTTTGCTATTGCCATGGCCGTTCTCTTGTTGTCACCAGTCAGCAGAACAACTCTTTTGCGCATTCCTTTAAGTTCGGATACAACTTGTTTTGCTTCTGTCCTTAATTTATCAGATATTCCAACATATCCAATTACATTTTTGTTAACTGCGATTATAGCTACCGTCCTACCGAGCTTCTCTAAATCCTCTACCGTCTTCCTTTTGTATCTGATTCCTTGCTTTTCTATAAATCTTGTGTTCCCTAAAATTATTTCCTTATTTGAATGGACTGCTTTTATTCCTCCCCCTGGAAAGGTTTCAAATTTGTCCGGATCTGACACTTTTATTTTTTTATTCCTTGCATATTCCAATATCGCATCTGCGAGCGGATGTTCAGACCTTTTTTCCGCAATAGCTGCATATTTTATCAGTTCTTTTTCATTCATCCCTGCTTTTTCTTCAGTGATAACATCTGTAACCCTCGGCTTTCCTTCCGTCAGGGTTCCAGTCTTGTCAAATACGATCGTCGTAACCCTTTCAATCTTTTCTAGAGCCTCCCCGCCTCTTATTAAGATTCCTTTTTCCGCTCCCTTTCCAACTCCTACCATTACCGCTGTCGGAGTAGCAAGCCCTAAAGCGCAAGGGCACGCGATCACAAGAACAGCAACCGCAGTCATAAGGCTGAAGGTAAGTCCAGCATTAAATAGGAAGTACCATGTAACAAAGGTTATTGCGGAAAATGTAACAACTGCAGGTACGAAATACGATGACACCCTGTCCGCAAATGTTTCTATTTCTGCTTTCGTAAGCTGAGCTTCTTTTATGAATGAAATTATCCTTGATAATACTGAGTCCTCTCCGACTTTTGTTGCTTTTATAATCAAACTGCCGTGCTTATTAATAGTTCCGCCAATCACTTTTGAGCCCTTGCTTTTCTCTGCAGGAATGCTCTCCCCCGTTATCATACTTTCATCAACAGAAGAGTATCCTTTTATGACAACCCCATCCACTGGAATTCTTTCTCCAGGACGTATGACAACAATATCTCCAACTCTAACTTTTTCTATAGAAACTTCGATTTCCCTTCCATTCCTCAAGATCATTGCAGTTTTAGGTCTTATTTCAATCAGCTTTTTAATCGCCTCTCCAGCCTTTCCCTTTGTCATTTTTTCCAGATATTTGCCTAAGAGAACAAACGTGATTAGCAATGCCGATGTTTCATAAAACACCTCCCCTTCAAGAAAGAAAGTGTTGGCAATGCTGTAGAGATAAGCTGCGGAGGTGCCTATCGCGATCAGCGTATCCATGTTTGCGGTTCTATTTCTTAATGCGGCATACGTGCCCTTATAGAATATCCAACCTATCCATAGCTGGACCGGAGTAGCAAGCAAAAACATCAGCATTTTTTTGTTTTCTATTTGAAGATCTGTCCACATGCTTAATGCTGCAATCGGGATGCTTAGTATTATACTGATTATTAACTTGTTTCTTAACTCCCCTATTTCTTTTTCTTTAGTTGAAGTTATTATATCGCTTATTTCCATCGCAGATTTTACTTCTTTCGCGCTGTATCCAGCATCTGAAACCATTTCCCTTATCTCCTCAACTGTAGCTTTCGTATCGTCAAATTCAACATATGCCGTGTCGGATGCGAAGTTAACAGTTGCGTTCTTGATTCCTTTCAGCCTTTTAACATTCCTTTCTATTGTTCTTGCGCAATTCACACAATGCATTCCGCTTATCACAAATGTTATTTTTTTCATAGACAACCCTTAAAGTCTTATTATAATTAATCTTTTAAATACATTAATATCACTGTTCTAATCTATTTAATTCTGAATCTATTATTTGCTTGAATACGGAGTAGGGTTGTGCACCAGTTAAGATATGGCCGTTGATAAAGAATGTAGGCGTTCCCTGTACGCCGTTTTTTATTCCTTCTTGCAGGTTTTTATTTACTGTCTGCGCCTTAATTCCAGAATCCAACCCGTAGTTAAATTTCTCAGCATCCAAACCCAATTGTGAAGCATATTCCTTTAGATATTTAACGTCTAGTTTATCTTGGTTCTTGAATAGTATATCATGATATTCCCAGAATTTACCTTGTTCTGCAGCTAATAAAGACGCCTCTGCTGCCTTTTGGGCATTAGGGTGAATTTGTGTCAGAGGGAATTGTTCATAATAAATTTTAACTTTGCCATCATAGTCTTTCAATATTTGTTCAATTGTGGGTTGAACTTTGCTACAGAATGGGCATTGAAAATCGCTGTATTCGATTATGGTTATCGGAGCATCAGGATTTCCACGGGGTTCCAGTCCAGTTAAATCAAAAGTATAGTTTCCAAACATTACTAATTTTGAGCTAACATTCGAATCGTTTATTTTCTTATTTAAATCTATCGGGCTTGTCGTCAACGAATTCTTCAAGTAAGTTGTTTCATTCTTCAATGCAGTTATCTCGCTGCTTAGTGAACTGACTTTTTTGCTCAAGTCATAATTCATATACAATGTGCCAACGATTGCTATCCCAAAAATAAAGAATAAAATCAGAGAAATGTTTGCACCAAATTTTCCCGTCTTTCCTCCTTCATCCTTATGTTCATTCATTTTATCTATTCCAGATTCCATGATCTCACCTTGTCGTCATCTCTTAAAAATATCAAATATTGTTTTTTTCTTATTGTTCTCTGTCAGATTTTTCTTAGCATCCGTTTCGTATCCAATTTCTTCTAATTTTTCTTTTATTTTATTCAAATTGATTAATCTTTCATTGAAGTCTACTATAACTTGGTTTTCAACATAAT
Organism: Microcaldota archaeon; assembly: GCA_026413625.1. Taxonomy (GTDB): domain Archaea; phylum Micrarchaeota; class Micrarchaeia; order CABMEP01; family CABMEP01; genus DTQF01. Next base: position 30,924 of record JAOAKO010000006.1, on the reverse strand, counting down.
TCGCCTTTACATTTTTCACTCCATCCAGTCTGGATATTTCGTTTTCTAAAGTCTTTTCGCATCCAATGCAATGCATTTTCACTTTCAGCACCGATCTCATCACTACCCCTCATTCTAGATGTGGCATCCGCCGCCGCATCCGCATCCGCTTGTCCCACGAGCTGCAGTTGTATTTGTTTTATTTAGGTCACTGACAGACTCTACAACTTTGATTTCACCAGGTATCATCCCCATCCAGCAGGTGAAATAAATTGTGCCAGTTTCATTTGGAGTGAATTCAAATATTTTTTGCTCTCCGTTTGCGCTAAATGTATAGCTTATTCCTAATTTTGGCACTTTAATTCCTTTGTTGCAATAATTCAATTCGTTTGCAGTTACAACCCAGCGAACAGGTACGCCCTTTACAACAAGCAATGTACTTGGCTCCCACCCATACTTTGTAATATTCATATAAATTGTTTGATACCCATCTTTGAATGAGTCGGATTGGTGAACTGATTGTAGAAAGGAATAGTTGTTGACTATGGGGAGCTGCAAGCCAAGCAACAAAGCGCTCCTTTGCAGCATTATTATTCCGAGAACTATCATAAGAAGGCTTGCAAATTTTGTGGCGTTTGAAGCCAATTTCATATTTATTCTAGTAAAAGTCGCTCCAGCCAAGAACATCAAAGGAACAGTACCCAAAGCGAATGCAAGCATAGTAAGACCGCCCTGAATTGGGCTGCCAGTTCCAGCAGAGTATATCAGCATAGCTTGTAGGGGTCCGCAAGGCATAAATCCGTTTAGCAGTCCGATAAGGGTGGGATTTTTTGTAATCTTATGTGATATATTAAATGAAGGGATTATTGTGTACTTTCTTAGTTTTGGATAGAATATGCTTAATCCATATAAAAATAAGAAAATTCCAGCTAGGAGCGAGATAAAACCTCGTATCTGATCCGTGATTGCAATAACCGAGCCGATGAATCCCAAGAGAACTCCTAATGCAGTATAGGAAACTACCCTTCCTAAGTTGTAGCATGCATGGGGCTTAAGTCCTTTGTCTTCATTATTGGTCGAATATGCAAGGATTAATCCGCTGCACATTCCTATGCAATGAAAGCTGGTCAGAAATCCTACGAAAAATACTATCAGCAATCCCGCCTTCGGATCAATTTCTTTGGGAGCAAATATCGGCAAGTTGCTAATAATCAGATATAATCCAATAAAAACAAAACCCCAGAATGCAATTTTTTTCATTTTGCCTATAATTTCAGTATCGGGTTTTGCTGTTGTATCTTCATTTTTATGGCTCTTATTCGGACTGTTTTTATCTGTTTTATAACACTCATCTGCGGTTTGGTGTTCAGGTTCTATTTTTTTCATGCAAGTATATGCATATTAATTAATTTATACATTATTGTCCGAACAATTTCTGAACGATCATGAACGATCGTTTGTTCCGATTCGTTCATTTTATTTACGGCTAATACCAAAAATAAGTTTGACATAGTTTTTCTTTCCGATCTTTTCCCTTTTTATTATATTTCTTTTTTCCATTCTGCTAAGCAGCACAGAAAGCGTTGCCCTTGGAACGTTCAGGTCTTTTCTTATGTCCGCTTGTGTCGGAGATTCTTTTCCTTTAAGGTATTCTATAATTTTTATTTCTTCAGGGGTTAATATCTTTTCTATCCGTCCTGTCTTTATGACTCTTTTTATCTTTATTGTTTCAGGCTTGAAGAAAATGTATACGCCAAGACTAAATATAATTAAAAAGATAGGAATCAGGAAGATCAACGCCTGGTGATACCATTCCATTACAGAAGGGCAAGAAATTGGGATGAGATACATTAAGCCAAAACTGGTTACTGCGCCGATTGCACCGCTTAATGCAATTAAGATTGCTATAGTCTTATTGTCCATATTATTCACCTTTGCCGTTTTTCGTATTCGGCTTTTTTGTTCATAAAGAATTTATTCAGTTTCTCAGCCAGCCAATCCTTTCTTTCTTCTTTGTTGACGCGCTCTATTTCGTTACTTTCATCGCTAATCAGTTTTATTCTTTCTATTTCCAATTCGCTTAGCCTGTCAAGAGATTCGCTTGCTAGCCCATCCCTTTCCTTTCTTAATTTGTATTCAGAATAAATTTTGTCGACAGTTTTTCTGTTTACATAATCGTGCTGCCTGAATCCTCCGCCAAAAGACTTGGGTATATGGAGAAGTTCGTGGATCAGCACTTTGGTTTGCTCCTCCTCGCTCATTCTTTCAAAGCGCTCAGTTAAGACTTCAATGACATAAAAAGCATCGGTATTCATTCCGAGCTGCATTACCTTAGGCAATCCATGGCATCTGGCAACAACTCTTCTTGAATTTGTTCCATAGCTTCTGAAACATGCTATTCTTTCAAGATTGACATGTGTTATTCCCAGCGTTTTAACAATGTCCCTTATTTTTTCTTCTAAGTCGGCCGCCCGTTCATATCTCATAAAATAAGATTTAGTGTGAATTATTTTAAATCTGCAGTTTTATCTTACCATTTTGGATTTTTTGCTTTAAGGTCATTCAAATAGAATTTATATGTTTCATGCGGTGACATGTTGTGATTTCTGCTGAATGTTTCGTTTATCTTATGCGGATTCAATACTGCATTTATTGTCTTAATCAGAGCCATGTCTTCTATTGTTATCTTTTCATTTTTGTGAACTATTTTTTTCCTGATTATTTGAAGATATGGATTCCATACCATATAGGAGTTTTTTACGCACCATCTCGCTCCCCTGTCTACGAGTATGTTTATGGCTTTTTCCGCAATTATTCCGTTCTCTAATCTCTCGTCCTTGTTAATCTTTCCTTTATTCTCTTCTAATTTTCTTATCAAAGGAAGAAAGTCAACTATTTCGAGTTTGTCTTGCATTGGGGAACCGAACTTGCCGCTTTCTGGAGATCTGCCAGGCTCATCCATGAATCTAAATTTTTCCATAAAACCACAGCTTGCCTAATTAAACATGACACTATTTATAGAATTACAATCATTCAAGCTTTATATTTCTTTCTATTTATTAATTATTACTTATTTTAAAATACTAATTAAGGAGGGTTAAACATGGCAAAGACTAAGGCAGTATATCAGTTTAAGGAAGGTTCAAGCCAGATGAGGCAGATTCTTGGAGGAAAGGGTTGTGAGTTGTCTGAAATGACGAGAATCGGATTGCCGGTTCCTCCCGGAATAGTTGTAACAACAGAACAATGCCTTATCTATCAGAAGACAAAGAAGATATCCAAGGATTTAAGAGCTGAGATATTTAAAGCACTTGCTTATGTCGAGAGACAGGTCGGAAAGAAATTTGGAGACGAAAAGAATCCACTGCTTGTTTCAGTAAGGTCCGGCGCTCCAGTCTCAATGCCCGGGATGATGGACACCATTCTTAATCTCGGTTTAAATGACAAAACAGTTGTTGGTTTCGCAAAGAATACCAATGAAAGAACCGCATATGACGCGTACAGGAGATTAATCCAAATGTTTGGAGAGGTTGTATTGGAGATTAAAAAGGAAAAATTCGACAAGATATTTGACTCAGTGAAAGAAGAGCATGGAAGGAAACAGGACATAGAATTGACAGTGGATGAGCTTAAGGAGATAATATCAAAATTCAGGCATCTAGTTCACGAAGAAACAGGAAAAGGATTTCCAGACGACCCTCATGAGCAGCTGATGTTGGCAGTCGAGGCGGTCTTCAACTCATGGAACAATCCCAGGGCGATTACATATAGAAATATCTATAAAATTCCGCACGACATGGGCACCGCAGTGGTAATCCAGGCGATGGTATTTGGAAACACAGGCCAAAATAGCGGTACGGGCGTAGCGTTTACAAGGAATCCATCAACAGGAGAAAAGAAACTTTATGGAGAGTATCTGATAAACGCGCAGGGTGAGGATGTAGTTGCAGGGATAAGAACTCCACAGCCAATAGAAAAGATGAAAAGGGAGATGCCTAAGGCATATAAGGAACTTGAAAGAATTGCAAAGCTTTTAGAGAAACATTATAGGGAAATGCAGGATATGGAGTTTACAATCGAGAACGGAAAGTTATGGATGCTGCAAACAAGAGCTGGAAAAAGAACTGCAGCCGCAGCAGTTAAGATAGCAGTTGATATGGTTAAAGAGGGATTGATAAATAAAGAAGAAGCAATAATGCGAGTTAGCCCATCCCAAATTGATCAGCTTCTGCATAGGCAAATAGATCCAAGCGTAAAGGTATCGCCCATTGCAAAGGGACTTCCAGCAAGTCCTGGCGCTGCAACAGGCAAGATTGTTTTCACAGCAGATGAGGCTGCAGAGCTTGGAAAGAAGGAAAAGGTAATGTTAGTTGCAGTAGAAACAACGCCGGACGACATCCATGGGATGATTGCCTCGCAAGGAATCCTAACAAGCAGAGGAGGAATGACCTGCCATGCCGCGGTAGTAGCAAGAGGCCTGGGCCTTCCGTCTGTAGTTGGATGCGAGGCTGCAAAGGTAGATCTTGATAAGAAGACTTTGACAATAAACGGAAAGGTGTTTAAAGAAGGGGACATTATAACAATAGACGGCTCAACGGGAAACGTTATAGAAGGGGAGGTTAGGCTTATAGAGCCCACCATTTCTGGAGAGTTCGACACTTTCTTAAGCTGGTGCGACTCTGCGGCAAGAATGAAGGTTAGAGCGAATGCAGACACTCCCTCCGCAGCAAAGGGAGCAAGGAAGTTCGGCGCAAAGGGAATAGGTTTGTGCAGAACTGAAAGAATGTTTAACGATCCTGAAAGATTGCCGATCGTGCAGAAAATGATTCTGTCAGAGACTGCAGAGGAAAGAAAGAAATGGCTTGCAAAGCTTAAGGAATTTCAGGTAAAGGACTTTTATGAAATATTTTTGGCGATGGACGGGCTGCCTGTGACAGTTCGCTTGCTTGACCCGCCACTTCACGAATTCCTTCCGAAATTGGAGGAACTCCTCGCAGAGATAGCAGAGCTTAGCTCAAAGAAAGTGGATGAGAGAGTTATTGAGGAGAAGCAAATTCTGCTAAAGAAAGTGAGAGAGCTTCAAGAATTCAATCCGATGCTCGGGCACAGGGGTTCGAGGCTTGGAATCACATATCCTGAAATTTATGAGATGCAGGTTTCAGCAATCTTTGAAGCAGCGGCCAAGCTTAAGAAAGACGGAAAGAATCCTATTGTTGAGGTGATGGTTCCGCTGATAGGAAACGTGAATGAACTGAAAATACTCAAGCCTATAATAAAGAAGACAGCTGATGAGATATTGGCGAGAGAAAAAGTAAAGCTCAACTACACGATAGGAACAATGATTGAAATTCCAAGGGCCGCATTAACAGCTGACGAAATCGCGCAGGAAGCGGAGTTCTTCTCTTTTGGAACAAACGACCTTACTCAAACCACCCTTGGTTTCAGCAGAGACGACGCAGAATCCAAATTCTTGCAGCTCTATCTCAGCAAAGAAATATACAAAGACAATCCGTTTGAAGTAGTAGATTACGGAGTAGGAAAGCTTGTCGACATGGCTGTTAAATTAGGAAGGTCAACAAGAAAGAACTTAAAGACAGGAGTTTGCGGAGAAACTGGAGGAGAGCCTAATTCGATACACTTTTACCATGGCGTAGGATTAGATTATGTCAGCTGCTCTCAATACAGGGTTCCGATAGCAAGACTGTCATGCGCCCAAGCAACCATTAAGGAAAAGCAGAAAGGAAAAATTAAGGTGAGCAAGACTGACTGATTTTTTTACTTTTTTTCTTTTTTCAAAATTTACTATCTTACATCTTCATATTCTTGCTTTGCCTTTCCGGTGAGAGTATACTTCAGGAGATTTGTTGCGTGGAAAAAGAAGAATTTTTTATATCCCCAGTGTTTTAGTCGCCTCGCTGACGTATAGGTTACAGCATCAACAAATTTTATCTTTCCTTCTTTCTTTATTCTGTTGAAGAGATCGATATCCTCTGCCGTCTTGAGAGAAAGGTTAAATCCGCCTATTTTCTTAAAGGCATCCTTTCTCACCGCCATATTCATTCCCGCAACAGCCGGCTTGCCTATGAGATCTGTAAGCCTTATGTATGGGGTGAAAAGATGTGCAAGCACGTTATCGAGCTTGCTTCCGTCTCTCATCAGAACTCGCCCGTATACTGCAACTATCCTTTCGTCTTTCGAAAACGCATGTGCTATTTTCTTTAGCCATTCTTTTTCTGCGATTGTATCGGAATCGATAAATGCGATCACATCCCCCTTTGCAATCATTGCTCCTTTTTGCCTTTCTGCGGCAGCCGACCTTTTCTTTTCGATTATTACCTTATCCGCATATTTCCTGGCAATCTCTCTTGTCCTGTCCTCGCTGTTTCCATCGCAGACAATTATCTCTAGGGGTTTGTAGGATTGTTTTTTGATTGATTTCAAGCAGGATTCGATGTATTTTTCTTCATTTAAAGCAGGAACAACTACGCTTATCTGAATCTTATTTTTTTCCCCATTATTCCGCTTTTCCATTAGCGCACCCGTGCATAAAATCTAAAAAATAGAATGAAAATAAAAAAACAAAAGATCAGTCCATGAAGTCCTTTGCTGTTGGAGGTTCTTTCGGCTCTCCTTTTCTTTCGCGGACTTTGGTTACCAGCTCAGTCTGCAATGAAGTAGGAACTAGTTCGTAGCCAGCATATTCGTGGTACCAAATCGCCCTACCCTGCGAAGCAGATCTTAAGTCATTTGACATACCGAACGTCTCGGAGACAGGAAGCTTTGCCTTAACGGTCGAGAGCTCTCCCTCCTGTCCGATTTCGATTATTTCACCACGCCTGCCCTGCAGCGCAGTTATTATGTTGCCGGCATATTCCTGCGGCGATTGGACAAGGAAGATCTGTTTAGGCTCCATAAGCCTGACTCCGGATGTAAGCATGCTTGCGTAAATCGGCCTCTTTATTGCAGGCATGATTTGCGCAGGTCCTCTGTGGGCAGGATCTTCGTGGATTATCGCGTCTGTGAGAAGCACCTTTACGCCTACAACCTTTTCCTTTGCAAGCGGTCCCTTGTCAACCGCCTCTTCAAACGCCTTCAATACAAGTTCCATAATTTCCTGCATGTACTGGACTCCCTTTGTAGCGTCAATCAGCACACATCTGTTTCTGATGTTGAGAATTCTCTTCGCCTGGTCTCTTTCCATTCCGGCTTCTATTAAAGCCTCAACAACCGCCTTTCCTTTCGGTCTTCCCTCTGGAATCTTGCCCTCGACTATTGCATTATATACCCCTTCCTCAAGAGGCTCTACCTTGATCTTGAACTTGTTGTGTTTGTTTGGAGATTTGCCTTCAAGTTCTGGGCCCGGTTTGAGGATTGTTTCTCTGTAGACTACGATCGGAGGAGATGTTTCAATTTCAACTCCCTTTTCCTTTGAGATCTTGTATTCAACTATCTCAAGGTGGAGCTCACCCATACCGCTTATAAGATGTTCTCCGGTTTCCTGGTTGATTTCAACCTTAAGCGTCGGGTCTTCCTTTGACATCTGTCTCAAGACTTCAATCAGCTTGACAAGGTCCTTTGTGTTCTTTGCTTCTATAGATTTGGTGACTACAGGCTCTGAGTAGTGCTTGATCTGCTCGAACGGCTCGAAATTTGGATTCTCGCTAATTGTTTCCCCTACATACAAGTCCCTCAATCCCACGATTGCTGCAATGTTTCCTGCTGGAACTTCATCAGCTGGAATTCTGTCGGGACCCATGTAAATGCCTACCTGTTGGACCTTGGATGAGGTGTGCTTTGAAGCAACTGTCAATTCTGTTCCTTTTTTGACAGTTCCGCTGAATATTCTTGCAACTCCTACCTCTCCAGCGTGCTTGTCCACAACCACTCCGAAAATAATTCCGCAAACCTTTGCGTTTGGATCGGTATTCAACATTGCCTTTCCATCTTCGCTATTGACGTCTCCGTGCCACAGGATTGGAATTCTGTAAACCTGCGCCTGCTGCGGGTTTGGAAGGTGCTGGATAACCATTGTAAGCACAACTTCATCTATAGGCGCCTTTTCAACCAATCCTTTGTGGTCGTTCTTTGTGCACAAATCATAAATATCTGTGAATTTGACTCCTTTAGATTTCATGTAAGCAAAGGAGGTGGCCCATTTGTTAAAAGCAGAGCCGAATGCAATGTTTCCCTTTTCTACATTTATCTTCCATTCGTCTTTTTTGTCCGCAGGTGCATATTTATCTATTAATTTGTTAATGTCTGTAATAAGCTTAACAAGTCTTTCCTGAGTCTGCTGCGGAGTATACTTAAGTTCATTGATCAGTCTGTCTATTTTGTTGATAAATACGGTTGGCTTTGATTTTTCTTTTAATGCCTGTCTCAATACGGTTTCAGTTTGAGGCATGATTCCTTCGACAGCATCTACTACAAGGATGATTCCGTCTACCGCTCTCATTGCCCTTGTGACGTGCCCTCCGAAATCTACGTGTCCAGGAGTGTCGATCAAGTTAATAACGTAAGGCTCTCCGTTATATTCGAAACCAAGCGAAATGTTTGCAGATTTGATTGTAATTCCTCTCTTTTGTTCAAGTTCCTCGAAATCCATGACTCTCTGTTCGCCAGCGAGCTCTTTGCTGATTAGCCCTGCTCTTGCCACCAGCGAATCTGCAAGCGTAGATTTACCGTGGTCTACGTGTGCTACGATAGCAATGTTTCTCACGTACTTGAGGTTTTTCATAATTTTTTGTACTTCTTCTACCACTAATTCTTTTCTTACCATAATACCTACCTTTATTTAAATATAAAATGAAGCGAGCGAAAGCCCGCATAAAAACAAAAATAGATTATCTGGCGCTTCTTGCCATTCTTTCGGTTTCATCCTTCTTCTTTATAGCATAGCTGTTGACATCTCCCGTCGCTGCCAGTATTATCTCGTTTGCAAGCGCCTCTGCGAGCGTTGCCTTCTTGTCGAAAGACGAAATTATCGCCGCAAGGCTGATGTTTCTGAGAGCCATGTCCACTCTTCTCTTTGGAGAAACATCGACTGCAACTTGATATCTTACTCCTCCGTATTCCACTCTTGTGACGTCTTCTCTCGGGGCGCTGTTTTCGATTGCCTTGATGAGGTATTGGATCGGATTCTGTTTTGTCTTTTCATGGATTATGTCAAAAGCCTCTTCAACTATTTTTATTACCCTAGTTTTCTTCCCCTGGAGTTTTCCGTGTGTTCTTATTAGCTTTCCTCCGACTTTTTCACCAGTCCCTCCCCTCATAAGCTTGTTAACGAGTCTTTCGACTATGTTTTTTTCTATTCTTTTCTTTCTCTTTCCTACTCTTCCAAATGTGTGAGGAAGGACAGAAGGTCTGAGATTTATATAGTCCTTCATCGTTTCGTCGCTTATTTCGACATCATAATCATATTTATTGAATAGCTTATCTTTGATTTCCATATTACCACTCTGCAAAAGTTAAAATAAATAAGTTTTATCTTCTTGGCTTCTCCTTCTTTCCCCTTCTTATCTGCTCTAGGCAGGTATTATTGACTGCGATTACTTTGTATCTGACCCCAGGAATTGAACCCATCTGGCCTCTTTGAGATCCGCCAAGCCCTTCCACTAGAACCTCGTCGTGTTCGTCTATATGGTTTATGGCTCCGTCTCTGGGCGCAAACGCAGTTATTATCTTTCCATTTTTGATCAATTGAATCTTTACGCATTTGATAAGACCGGAGTGAGGCTGCTTTTGCTCAAGTACTTTCTTTTCAAGGACTATTCCCCTTGCAGCATGAGATCCTTCAAGCGGATCGTACTTTTCCTTAAGCTTTTCTGCCTTTCTTCTCCATGTTTTCTTCAACCATCTGTATCTTTTTCTCTTTTTTAATATATCTCTACCAGAGAATTCTCCCATATAATTACACCTTATGATTGTTTAACAGCATAGCTGATAAACTTAAGAACACTCATTGAGAGTTTCGGCATTTAGCCAGGCGCGTTCACGCCCATAGCCCAACACCAGAAAAAGTTCTGTAAGGGCATTAATATGATTGATATGAATTAAGTTGTTGTCATTTTATTCTTTATATAATATATATGTTTGTAGTGTTTTTAAATCTTATTTTAACTTGGTTCTTATGCTCTTATTTCCATTTTTCTGAAATTTCTTTCTACGAGTATATTTGCAAGTTTTATTTTGTTTCCTCCACGTCCTATGACATATTTTCTGTCCTCTGCGCTTGCCATTATCCTTGCAGTGTCTCCTTCTATAACAACATTTACCTTTATCGGATTGAAAATGTTGCTTATGAATCTTTCAAGTTCTTCAGACCATTCGACTACAACGATGTCTCGTTTGAGCTTTCTTTTGAGATTATTTATCATTTTTCCCCCAGGACCTATCACTTTACCAACTTCGCCTTCTGCAACAACTATAGCCAATGCCTTACCGTCGTCGTATATGTCTCTTATGGCTGCACGAGTGGCGTCTTGTATAAACATCATCATTTTGATGTCTTCATTTGTAAGCTTTGTCATCAAATCTCCCTAATTTTAAGCTTGATCATTCAATTATCTTAAGTATCTCAGAGTCGCCAGGTTCTATTATCGCCATCATTAAGACCGGAAACGGCTTTCCTGCTAAAGAGCCAAGCTCTATCGAAGGATACTTAAGCTCTTTATAAGGAACATTGGAGTTTTTGCATACTTCTATTATCTCATTTTTAAGATTTGCAGGACAATTTCCTGCCAGAAGTATGAGCTTTGCATTTCCGTGCGCAGCAAGATACTTGCATGTTCTCGTTCCGAATTCCACTTTTCCAGTATCGACACTCATTCTTATTGATTTTTCAATGTCTACCATATTTCCACCATTATGTCTAATCATCTACAGATTCGCTATATTATTTAGTTTCATGTTTCATTGTAAGTTTTACTAAACCAGTTCCAAGTGGCACTGGTTGGCCTATTAATATGTTTTCAGTAACTCCCCTTAACCTGTCCTCTTCCCCGTTAATTGCCGCATTTACAAGGTGTTTGACAGTCTCTTCAAAAGCGGCTCTTGCCAGGACAGAGGGTTTCCTTCCGCTTAAACCATGCCTTCCTACAGAAACAACCTCGCCTTCAACAGTCATTGCATCTGCAAGCAAGCATATGTGCCTTATGTCTACATTCACTTTCTGAATTTTCATCGTTGTATACATTTCATTAACGATTGCATTTCTTGCGGCCTCTATTCCGAAAAGATTGTAGATTTCCATTATGTCGTTTGTTGTTGACCTTGAAGGATCAACATCTTCAAACTTAAACAAATCAGTTAAATTGGAACCGCCAGCGACAATCAACCATTCTCCATTTTCATCCTTTGTAACCACTGGCTTGTTTATTCCTTTAACTCCTTTTATATGCAGATTTTTCATCTTATTCGTGAACTTTCTTAGCATTCTTAAAGGCATGTCCTTTGTTATGAGAAGAACCTTTTCTCCCTTATGCTTCATCTTAATGTTTGGCCCGAGTTCAGCCTTTATTTTTTTCTTTATACCTATCAAGTCGATTTTTAGTTGTCTTATTTCATCTTTGTCGATTCTTATCAAAATTTGTCTTTTTCTGAAATCTTCAGAAAATTTTGCTACATCTTTGAGCAGAACCTCGTCAATTTTTTCGGCTATTTCTTCCACTTTTTTCATGTCTTTATATTTTTCCTTAAGATATATCATCACTACTGGTTTTTTCGGCTTCTTTTTCGCATCAACTATCTCAATTAGTCTTGGAAGGCCGGTTGGCACTGCTTCAACTACGCCAGGAAGATGGAATGTACGCATGGTCATCTGTGTTCCAGGCTCTCCAATGGAATGGGCAGTAAGTATGCCTACACCCTCACCAGGTGTTATCATTATATCCTTTTTATCCTTGTCGACATTTCTTGTCATAAAAATCACCGTTCTATTTATTCCCTCTCAGGCAAACCGACAGGAGCGGTAAGTTCTTCGTTTATTTTCTTTATTTTCATTGTATCCTTTCCATCTCCGCCATAAATCACTTGTACTATTCTTCCACTTCCATCTCTAACAGTATAGTCCTCTTTCACTACAAGGTCTTGCAATGCATTCATCATTCTTCTTTGCATGTAACCGGATCTTGCAGTCCTGATTGCAGTATTGACTATAGATTCTCTTGCTGACATCGATTGGAAGAAATATTCTATAGGATTTAATCCTTCAAGGAAGTTTGATTTTATAAATCCTCTTGCAACAGCACTAAGGTCCTTCTGCTTGAAGTGGGACAACGGCCTGTATCTATACCCTCTATGCAATCTCTTTTCTCTCACTACCTGCTGTGCAATGGCTCCCGACATCTGTGTAACATTGATTATAGAACCTCTTGCACCGATTTTAGCTATCACTATTGCTTTATTTTCCTGCCCTAAATCTTCCTCTAGCAGTTTACTCATGTCGTTTCTAATGTCTCCCAATGTCTTTACAGATTTGCTCTCAAGCGTTTCCTTTAGGCTTTTTCCTGGCTCTCTTTCAAGAGTCTTGTTCTTGTATTGCATGATATATACATTAACCTGCTTTTCTGCATTTTCAACCAATTCCTTTACTTTCTTCTTTCCATTTTCAGATAGCGTGTAATCTTTCATACTCACAGTCATTCCTTTCCTGGTAATTACTTCGCCAGCGATTCTTCCAATCCCGTCTATGAATTTTCTTGCCGCTTCATTTCCATTATAGAGAGTTATCGCTTCTATAACCGAATGTATCGATTTCTTTTCAAAATAGCCACTGATCATTTTTCCGTCCTTAATTTCCACTATGCTCTTGCTGCTTCCTTTCTTTCCAATTTTAGATTCTATTCTTAAATTTAGGTTTTTAGGCAAAAGCTGGGAGATTATCGCCTTGCCGCTGTATTTGTCCTTTACGTCCGGTTTCGGAAGTTCATAAATTCCAGCAAGCGCTAGGAGGTCCATGGCCTCTTCTTTTGTAAAGACTGTTTCGTCAAGAGACAGTAAATATGTTCCTGTGATATGGTCTTCGGTAGGCCCGATTATAGCATGTCCGTGTTGTGGGGATATTATTTGCTTTTCTACAAGCATTAATGTTTCAGCTTCTGCTCTTGCTTCCTCTTTTTGCGGAACATGGATGTTCATCTCGTCTCCGTCGAAGTCGGCATTGTACGGAGGGGTAACGGAAGGAGGAACCCTAAAAGTCTTTCCAGAAAGAATCTTGACCTTATGGGCCATTATAGACATTCTGTGCAATGACGGATATCTGTTAAAAAGAACAACATCCCCGTCTTTAAGTTGTCTTTCAACCGTCCAGCCTGCTGCCAGCTCATTTGCCAATTCCTCTTTGTTTGTGTCTGTAATCTTCCTTCTTCTTCCATTTGGGCTTGTAACGTACACCGCCGTTACGTTGTTAGCGCTTTCATTTGAAAGTATCATCTTTTTGCATTCCTCAATATTCCAGTCGGTAACTTTTATCGGAATAGTTAATTCATTTGCGATTTGCTTAGGGACTCCAACCTCATTTATGGATATGCATCCGTCTGGAGACACCACAGTTCTTGCACTGAAGTTAACTCTTTTACCCGATAAGTTATATCTGAATCTTCCCTCCTTTCCTTTCAGACGCTGTGCTAATGTCTTGAGGGTCATTCCAGATCTGTGCGTCGCCGGAGGAATATTAGGGCTTTCATTGTTGAAATATGTTGTAACGTGATATTGTAGGAGTTCCCATAAGTCTTCAATGATCAACTGAGGGGCTCCGGCATTGATGTTTGATTCCAGTCTCTGGTTGATTCTCAATACCTCTACAAGCTTGTGCGTAAGGTTGTCCTCGCTTCTCTCACCGCTTTCAAGAGTTATTGAAGGCCTTACATTAACCGGAGGAACAGGAAGAACCGTGAGTACCGCCCATTCAGGTCTGCTGTATTCAGGGTCGAATCCAAGCTCCCTAAGATCGTCATCTGAGATTTTTGCGAGTCTGTCTCTCACTTCAGTAGGCAGCATGAGTCTTTCATCTTCGTAGAAGCTAGTCGGCCTCTCAAGCTTTATTTCCTTTTGTTCTGCCTGACAATGGGGGCAATTCTTAACTTTCTTTGTTCTTGTGATTACCGTTGATATCATTTCGTCTCTAGTCATTAGACTGCCTTTAATCTCATTTATTTCCTCGCCTGTTAGAAGAACTCTTCCGCATGTTTGACACGTTGACCTTAAAAACATATATATCATCGGCGCAAATTCGGGATGTATGACCGGTCTGATCAGTTCGATTGATCCGAAGTGACCCGGGCACGTTCTGACAGTGCCACCGCACGTCTTGCATCTTAGCCCTGGATCGATTACACCCATCCTTAAGTCTGCGAAACCACCTTCAATCGGATATCCGTCGTCATTGTAGGTATCCGGGACAAAAAGCTTAACTGCAGACATCTTTCTTATCATCTCTGGCGAGAAAAGCGTAAACTTTATCTTGCTTATATATTTTTCAAATACCTCATTTTCATCAATCATTGCCACATTATCACCATTATGATTAAACTAAACATTTAGCATTCATTCCTCTGTTTTGTTGCTTGTAATCATCCTCGGAAATATTCCAAGCGACTTTATTTCGTCAACAAGCAATTTGAATGCATATGACATTTCAACTTGTGAGAAGTTAGTCGAATCACAGATCGGGCAGATAGGCTTGTTCTTAAGATAATCATAGTATGCAAACGACCCGCAGTCGTTACAGATTATCTGGACTGTTCTATCAGATTCATCCATAAGCCTTTCCTTCAGCAACATGGTTGCACCATATCCGATGATGCAGTCCCTTTCCATCTCTCCGAATCTGAGCCCTCCCTCTCTTGATCTTCCTTCGGTTGGCTGATGCGTCAAAAGTTGAACCGGGCCTCTGCTTCTTGCGTGCATCTTGTTAGACACCAGATGCTGCAGCCTCTGGTAATAGACAATCCCAATAAATATTTCGGCTTCTATTCTTTCTCCCGTTACGCCGTCGTAAAGAACTTCATAACCGTTTGGCTCAAATCCGTATCTCTTCAGCACTTCCTTCGCATCTTCTGCATTTGCAGGTGTAAACGTAGTTCCATCTATTCTTTTTCCATCCATGCATGCGACTTTACCTAAGAGCGTCTCCAGCAAATGACCGACAGTCATACGGGATGGGATTGCATGTGGATTGATTATAAGGTCAGGAACTATCCCATCCTTTGTAAAAGGCATGCTTTCTTGCGGAACTAAGAGCCCAATGACTCCTTTCTGACCGTGTCTTGAAGCCACTTTATCTCCATTTTCCGGTATTTTAGTTTCTCTTATTCTGACCTTTACCATTTTATTTCCTGAAGGGCTTTGAGTCAGCAAAACAGAATCAACGATACCTTTTTCCTCTGCCTTTAAGGTAATCGAAGCCTCCTTCTTTTTCTCTTCTGCAATTCCAAATGCGCTTACCTCTTCTAAGAATCTCGGAGGGGATGTCTTCCCGATTAAAACGTCTTTTCCTCCAACCTCCACTCCAGGTGAAATTAGGCCGTCCTCATTAAGGTATTTGTAAGCGGTTTCTCCTCTGTAGCCATTTACAGTCGGCGCCGGTATTTCAAATTTGTCTTTTTGCCCTCCAGGGTATCTTCTTTCTTCTGTCGAATACGTCTTGAACATTTCCACCCTTAGCAAGCCTCTGTCGACCGCAGATTTATTAACTACAACCCCGTCCTCCATATTGAATCCTCTGTAGCTCATGACTGCCACTACCAGGTTATTTCCTCCGATTCTTTTTTCAGTTCCAAGGATTTTTTGCGGTCTTGTGTATATGATTGGCATTTGAGGGTAAAACATAACATAAGCTTTTGTGTCGTATCTTAGCGCATAGTTTGACGCATACAATCCTAGGGCCTGCTTAGTCATTGAACATGCCATTGTTGTTCTTGGAGAAGAGTTGTATTCCTGCATAGGAAGCTGAGATGTCACAAAACTAAGAATTCCGACAGAGTCTAACTCTAAATGAGTGTGTTCTTCTGTGATATCCTCCTCTCTAATCGCGATGTATGATAAGGTGTCCTCTTCTCCAGGATCGAGGTACTCCACAATTCCATTCCTTATTAGGTCTTTCCATTCAATTTCATTGTTTCTTATCTTCGCCTTTATTTCTGGAGTTAGCTTTGACCTTCCATTTTCGACTATCACGAGAGGTCTTCTGCTTCTACCGCCGTCAGTGTTGATGTAGATCTCCTTAACCTTTGGATAAAATTCGACATTCACTTCGTGATGGATTTCACCACTTCTTCTTTTTTTGATTATGTCTCTGACCAACTCTTCGCCATTCGGATGGGTACCAACGATCTTACCATTTAAATATACAATGAATTCATCAGTTTTCTTTGCCACGTTCACACCTTTTTATATAAATAAACATCACTTAAGAGCAGTCACTCCACCTTTTTTAAGCATGGTTTCTATTTCCTTTTCATCCAGTCCTATGGAAATTTCATTAGTAAGCGCCATGTTTTTAACAAGAGAAGCAGACGCTCCTTCAGGGGTTTCATTTGGACACAGTCTTCCAAATTGCGTTCCATGCAGGTCTCTCGCTTCGAAATGAGGATGCACCCTGCTTAGCGGTGAGTTTATTCTTCTTAAATGGGAGATGGTTGCAAGATAAGATGTTCTATCCAGCAGTTGGCACACTCCCGTTTGCCCCGCTATCCAATTTCCAGTTGCCATTGCATATCTTATTCTGTCGCTTAACGAATCAGGCCTTACAAAAGTTTGTACGTCTTGAAGCCTTCTTCCTCTTGCTACTGCTCTTTCAGCCTGATACGCTATGTCTCTTATTAAGAATTGGAACGAATATTTGAACAGTTCTTCCATTAGTACCCCGCTGAGTTTAATCCTTTTATTCCCATAGTGGTCCTTGTCATCTGCAGGGTATTTTTTATTTGCAACAAGCGTTGTTCTTTGCGCCATTAATGCAAGGAACTTGGCTTTGATGTGCTTAGCCGACGGGGTTGTTCCAAAGTGAGGCAAGAGATAGTTATTAAGAAGAATTTCTACTCTTTTATCTCTGTACTCCTTCGGCTGTCCGGGCACTGCCTTCTTTCCGATTTCGTCTATCGCATCGTCTACAGTTTTAACTTCCCCGATTTCTATGTTAAGTAGAACGTCATTGACTATTTGCTGATCTTCATCAAATAGCTCAAGAATGTCCTCGTCCTTCTTTATGCCCAATGCCCTGAGAACCACCATGAAAGGAAGTTTCGGCGGTGCTGCAGGGAAATCTATAGTCCATGTCCCATCTTCAGAACGATTAACCGCACATTTTATTCTCGCCCCTCCACTTTGGGAGAATATTTTTGCAGTTATTATTGTGCCTTGTTTTTCTTTTGTAACCATGATTCTGTTGGCGATCAGGTCTTCTATTCCGATAAGGACTCTTTCAGTTCCATTTATAATCATGTATCCTCCGGGATCCATCGGATCTTCTCCGGCTTTTATCAATTCTCCGCGCGACATGCCTTCGGTATAGCAAATTTTTGACCTTATCATTGCAGGTATGTCTCCAATGTAGGCGATTGTAGTTTTTCGCTCTATGTCGTTAATAATCGGGGTTATTTCCATATAGACTCTTCCCGCGTATGTCAGGTCTCTTTGCCTCGCTTCCATTGGAAGGATAGGCCTCGTTGCTGAATCGGATTCGATTACCATCGGTTTCTCTACCCAAGCCCGTCCTAATTTTAATTCATAATTCGGAACATTTGGCTTTATTACACCTACAGAACTTACAATTTTTTGGATACCTTCCTCAATGAATCTATTATAAGAGTCAAGCTGCTGCTTGACCAATTTATTTTCGCTTAAATATTTTTCTAACAGATCTTTTGTCACGCGATCATCCCCATAATCTTTCGAAGCATTGCGAATAGCTTTCCGCTATTTGCAAAATCTTTTAGATCAGATCAGAATTAGCTTTAAACAACTACTCTGTAATATATGCTTTTTGCGTGCTTATCTTCTCTATATATTTTAATTATGTCCCCTTTTTTCGGATTCATGTGCCTTATCGCTGGATCATCTATTTTTATTCTAGGCAACTGCTCCTTTGTCACGTTATATTTTTCTAGAATCTTTTTTTCTTCCTCTTCGCTTAGGATTTCATGCTTAGGAATTAGATAGTGGACTATAGGCGCATTTTCAAAATTCGAAATTTTGCGTTTTCTTACTTTGGCCAACTTATCACCATAGAATGCAGGTTAGATACCTCTAAGGGTAGTCTAACAACTAGCATTTCTTTCAGAGATCTAGATCTAAAAGCATAATATATTAGTTATTAAGATTTATAAATATTTGTTTGTCCTTTTGCAATCAGTCTACTTTATCGATTCTATTGCTTAATAGGTTAATTTTTTAAAATTCACTGTGCATTGAATAGTATAATCCAACAAAGTGAATCTATGGCGGACATAAGTGAGCAAATTAATCAAATCTTAAGCGAGATAAAGTCTTCAGGAGACGTCGAGGCGTCGATAGTCTTAAGAAGAGATGGGGTTGTGATCGCCTCCGATGTCAGCAATGTTTCATCAAAGAATCTCTCTGTGATCTCATCTTTGATTTCTGTTTCGGAAGCTACTTCCATCGAGCTTAAGCGCGGAATTTTCCAGGAGATAAGTATCGAAAGTGAAAATGGAAGGATAGTGGCAGTGAATGCAGGTAAGAACGCAGTTCTTCTTTCATTGGTAAGAAAGGAAGGAAATCTCGGATTTGTGATAATTTCACTAGAGTCTGCAGCCAAAAGAATAGAAAAGATCCTCGGTGGCATATAGCTGTTTTTGCAATCATGTACAGAATGATAGGTGAATAGATGGAAAATACATTGAAGAAAAAATCCTCATTTACAGGGATTTCCAGGGTTCCCTCGGGAGTTTTTGGACTTGATGACATGATTGAAGGCGGATTTGAAAAAAACAGCCTGAATTTCATCTGCGGAGAAACCGGATCCGGAAAGACTTTATTTGCGATGCAATTCGCTTTTTTCGGAGCGCAAAAATACAATGACAATTCAATTCTAATCTCTCTTGAAGAGACAAAGGAAGAGCTGAGGAGACGAATGGGGAGGTTCGGGTTTGATCTTGCAGCGCTGGAAGCAAGCGGAAAGTTGCTCATTTATAGCTATTCGCCAAAAGAGGTCAATAAATTTATTGAGGATCTGCCTCAGATAGAGGCCACTATAAAAAAGAATAAAATATCGCGTGCTGCATTCGATTCCCTAACTACATACGCTCTTTTCTTTGAAAATCCTGGAAGGAGAAATATAGAGATGCTTTCGCTTATAGACAAGTTTAGAAAGATGGAGTGCACTGTTTTAATGACTTCGGAGCTCAAATTAACTTCGAAAATTGTGGAAGCAGAAGAGGGAATCACAATAGAGCATCTGGCTGATTCCGTAATTTCAATCTATTCGATAAGGAAAGGAGACATAAGGGATTTGGGATTAGAAGTAATTAAGATGAGGGGCACAAACCACAGCAGAAAGATAGCCCCAATGAGAATAGTCCCCACCGGAATGATAGTTTATCCAGACATGCCTTTCATAAAATAGTCTTCACGCTTTCAATTCTTTTCTTAGTTCGCTGATAAGCCTTTCTTTTCTTTTGCTTTCTTTTATTGAGTGCTGGATTACTTCTATCAAGTTATTAACAGATATGATTTCTATTTTCTTTCTTTTTTCTTCGCTTAGCACGATGTCATCAAGGTTTTCCTTCGGAACAATCACTGCCTTTAACCCGGCATCTATGGCAGCCTCCACCTTTGCAGTCACTCCTCCAACAGGCAATACCTCTCCCCTTACGCTAAGAGATCCGGTCATTGCAACGTCCTGTCTAATCGCAACGCCTTCCATCGCGCTTAGAACTGCAAGAGCAACTGAGATCGAGGCGCTGTCTCCTTCCACTCCTTCGTATGTCTGTAGGAATTGGATGTGGATGTCGTATGCAGTGACATCCCTTTTCATGTGTTTCTTTATTATTGCGCTTACATTGTCAACTGCTTCTTTAGCGATTTCTCCAAGCTTGCCCGTCGCTATGACCTTTCCTTCGAATTTTGAAGATGCGGGCGTAACTTCGGCTACTATTGGCATGACAAGACCGCTACTGCCGTCCCCAATCACTGCAAGTCCGTTTACCCTTCCGATTTTTGCCCCGTGCGTTTCAAGAACGCTGTACTCTTTCTTCTGCTCTATCATCATATGCGCAAGCTGCTGCTCTATAGTTTTTGCGACTCCTTTAGCCTTCAATACGTGCTGGACATCAGTGACAGGCGAATTTTCGCTTTTTGCGATGTCTCCTGCGGCCCTTATAAGCCCGCCTAGTTCTCTAAGCCTAAGTGTAAGCCTTCGTTTTCTTCCAGCCTTTCGCTTTGCCTCCTTTATTATTTCAATTACCGCATCTCTTGTAAAGTGAGGTATTTTTCCGTCTTTTTTAACTTCCTGCGCTACAAATCTTACGAGTTTTTCTCTATTTTCTTTTGTATCCGGCATTGTGTCGTTGAGGTATATTTCATACCCGTAACCCCTGATTCTGGACCTTAAGGCTGGATGCATGTTTGCAAGATCATTTAAATTTCCTGCGGCTACAAGCACAAAGTCACACGGCACAGGTTCGGTTCTTGTCAATGCGCCGCTTGACATCTCGCTTTGTCCAGTTATCGGGAATTTCTTTTCTTGCATTGCAGTTAGCAAATCCTGCTGCGATTTCGGGTTTAGGGTGCCTACTTCGTCTATGTAAAGTACCCCCATATCGGCCCTATGGATCGCTCCGCTCTCCACCCTCAAGTGGGCCGGAGTGCCAAGCCCACCTGTCTGCAATGGATCGTGGCGCACGTCTCCGAATAGCGCGCCGGCCTTTGCTCCCGTCGCTTCGATGAACGGCGCAGTTCTTCTTCCCGTGTTATCAACTATCAGCTTAGGCTCATTCATTTCTTCCCTTGCTATTCCTCTGCTTAATTTGGATGCAAATGTCCACATTGCAAGGAAAAACAATCCTCCTAAAATCAGTGCGGCTATTATTGAGGAGTATTTTTCAATCTCTGAAAGCGCGGACAGATCTGCGAATTGAAAGAGCAACAATCCGACTAGAAGTATAATCATTAGCGTTATTATCCATGAAAGGCTGCCTTTTCTCTTTGGAATTAATTTTTGCATTTTGTTCGCTAGGACTATTTTTCTTCCTTGGCCCATTTTTTCTTCTTCGCTTGCGTTTTCCGGGGGAAGGCCGTTTGGATATGTGAGAACAGTCCTTACCTTAGGATTGTTCTCATCAAATTCGTTCGGATAGACAAGAACATCCTTTAAATTTTCGGCCGGCATAAGTTCCGCCATTCCTTGCGCTAGCATGCTTTTTCCAGTTCCCGGCGAACCGAGCAAAAGAACGTTTCTTCTTTGCGCTGCAGCTTTTTTTACTATTTCAACAGCCCTGTCCTGCCCTATGATCTGATCTATTATCTTTTCAGGAATTTTTATTTCCGCCGTTGTTTTGAATTGAGGGATGTCTATCTCTTCCGATTCTTTTTTTACACTTTTCATTTTGATTTTTTTACCTTGCTTTGCCATTTTCTCACAATTATGTGCCTTTATAATTATTATTTATCTCAAAATTTAAAAATAATATTAATTATTTTAATCTTGAGAATGACGAGTTGCCCGTAGGAATAAGAGGTAGAATTTCGTCTTTTTTAACTCCAAGCTGCTTGGAAATTTTTTCCGCGACTAACTCCTTTGAATACCTTCCGGGCTCTATAACAAAACAGTTCTTGAATTTTTCTATGCCCGCCTTCTCAGGCAAGCACAACAGCTTTCTTTCCTCGTTTACACCTATCAACAATTTTAACGCAACTCCCCTTATGTAATTTTTTCTTCCAGATATGAAGAAACTTCCTTTTTGCAAATACTCTCCAGACGGAGGAGATTTGCTTACTTGCTCTTTAGTAACATAATAAACGTCAACCGAACTGTAGCCTGTTTTCCATGCGGAAGAATAACACGCAGCGAATTGCGCAGCCTGCTCGATTGAGCTATCGGGAGCACCTAATCCATTTTTTAGCACAACTGCAGGGGCGCCGACAATATCTGCATGGAAAAAAAGATCCTTATGCTCCAAGTGTCGCTTTACAATTTCTTCGTTCTGCCCTGCGCTCTTTCCTCCGATCGCCAAAAATCCATCCGTAGTAAAGAACCAGTGGTATTGGCAATACCATTCCTTTTTTTCGCTCTTTGCGCCTTTGTCTATCTCTACCTTTTCTTTTTTAATTGTCTCTTCCTCTTGCTTTATTTCCCTCTTAGTCTTTTCTATCGCTGCCTTGGTGTCTTCTAGTTTTTTTCTTAATTTTTTTGAATTTTCAAAATAAGTGTTTGCATTGCCGTATATGTCTTTATTAGGATCGATTATAATGTCCATAGAACCAGAGCCAATACTACTCTTTTATTTTAGCCGCATACCTTCCCGGAGATTTGATCCCAAGCTTCTTTGCTATTTCAGATGCCTCAGGATTAATTATAATTACTTCCCCGCTCCATCTATCTGTAAGACGCTCGCCACCGCAGAGCGGACATTTGTTAGTTCCTTTTGAGATGTATTTGCAATCTTTACATGCCTTTTCCATTCAAACACCCTTGTTCTCTATCATTTTTTCTTAGCTTTCGCTTCCTTCGCGGTTTTTTCCTCTTTTTCTTTTTTCGTTTTCTTAGGCTTTTCCTCTTCGTACAGCCAAGATATGTTGCCAAGACCGTCACCTTTCATCGTCATTGCAATCTTTGTTTCTGGGATAGTCGGCTTCATGCTTACAGATACAATTTTTGCCCTTACTACGTCTCCTTTTTTGACAGTATGCTTGCTTCCTTTCAAAAGAAGGTTTCCAGACTTCTTGTCGAATGTGATGAAGTCATTCGCGATCTGAGACAGGTGCACAAGGCCGTCAAACGGCCCTATGTTTATGAACACTCCAAAGTCCATTACTTCCGTGACTTCGCCATTAAGTACTTCGTGCGTTTCAGGTATATATGTAAGCACATTGTATTTGACATCGTAATAAGCAGCTCCATCTCCAAGCACAACTCTCCCCCCCTTGATATCGTGTATGTTCCATATTTTTAAGACAACCCCATTTTCAAGATCCACTTTTCTTTCATATCTGTCTTGGAGTATTCGCAGTATTGACGAATTTAGTTCCATTGCAAAGTAGGAAGGGGGAACTCTTATTGTATCAGAAACTGTTAGCACTTTATACATATAATCAAACCTCTTTCAAATATTAAAATAGCTGATAAACGACAAATATATATTAATTGAGAAAATTTTAAAGGGTATTGATTTAAGCGTCAAAGCATTATTATCTTGGCTCCTAGCTTTTTTAAGCGGCCCCTAAGCTTTTTATCATAGGTCACAATCGCCATACCGGATAGCTTCGCTTTTTTGATGAACCATCTGTCCAAAGGAGGTTCCGCCTTTTCGATTTTTAGTTTGCCGTCTCTGTGCCATTTTTTGATCATTTCCAATGCGATGTTTGCATTGTTCTTTTCCTCGATGCTGGATTTTTCGGATCTAATTATCTTTTCAAGCTCCGATTTTATTCCGGAAGGAAGCGTCACTGTGAATTTTGTTCCTACTAAAGCTTCTTGTATTTCTGAAAGTATATCTAACCTTTTCTGTACCGCATAAATTGCAGCATTTGTGTCCCAGGTCGCAATTTTTTCATCCATACAAAGTCACTTTTTCCTAAGGAGGATTTTTTTGATTTCGGAAACAAGCGTAATTATTATCGCTACGGGCGCGATGTAAAGCCATTGCATGAGGCTCAAAGGCTTAAGCTCGAATAAAGAGGAAACAAAAGGCAAATAAAATGCGGCAAAAAGTATTGCAAATGTCAGGCAGATTGCAAGGATCGTGTCTGCGGAAACATGCCTGAGAGACTCTAACAGGTTATCTTTTATAGATATGGAATTTACCATGATCGCCAATATTGCAACAGACAATGTCGCGATCGCAACTGTCTTATTATATCCATCAAAAATTGGCAACAGCGTAAGAACGCCAAAGTAAACCGACACTGAGAGTGCAATCATCAACATTGCGACGTATTCTCCGGTTTCAGGGAATCTTTTTGACGTTTTAGTCCCAAGCGACTTTTCATATAATTTTTCCCTTGAGAAGTTTGTAGCAATCGCGACGTCCGCTATAAGGTTAATAAGAAGTATTTGCGTTGCTGTCATCATGTCTCCGGTGAAAAGAATAGCGCTTATCATGATTATGAAGAATATTGACATGTCTGATGCGGAAAGCGCATAAAAGCTTCTTTCGATATTTCTTCGCATATCCCGGGACTCTTCGATAAGGTCGATTGTTGATTCGTATCTATCGTTTCTAATTATTGCGTCAGAATTGTTTTTTATTATGTCCGGCGCGCTTTCCACCGCAAGAGATACATTAGTATACATGAAAGGAGCGTAATCTGTTCCAATCGATTCCATATATGTAACGTGGTGGCCCTCTTTTTTGAACACATCCAATATCATGGCTTCGTATTCCCCTGTTGACTCCGAAAATACCGTTGATCCGAGGATTCTTTTTGTTCTCTCTTCAGGCCTTAGGTACTTAAGTTCTTCGCAAATCACAGCCTTGTCAGTTTCACCCATTATCCCTATCTCCTTTGCAAAGCTGACAGCCTCGCCGCTTTTTGCAGATGTTATTATTATTGGCTTAATGCCTGCGTTTTTAAGTTCGCTTATTGCGCGCTTCACTTCCGGCTTCGGAGGATCGTATATGCCAGCTAATGCGAGAAAAGTAAAGTATTTGGGTTCGTTTCGCTTCCATGCAAATGCAATAGCGTACGTTTTCTGCCCGTTCGCCGCCATTTTGACTTCCTGCATTTCTATTTCCAAATTGATCTTTTCATCTATTTTCAAGAATTTTCCGTTTGAATACAGCGACTTGCATTTTTCTTTTATCTGTTCTGACGGCCCAAACATTACATACGCGATTCTATTTTTCTTTCTTATTTTTGAAATTGTTATTCCGTTTTCGTACCTTTTTTCAACGAGTATCCATTCTCCCCTTATGTTGTTAATCGGAATTCTATTTTTCATTGCCATTGTAACCAAAGCGCCTTCAATGGGATCGCCTTCCAAATACATAGTATCATTGTTGTATACAAAAGTGGCTTCAGTCGCGGCCGCAACCATTTCCGTCATCATATCGATAGATGCGTAGTTTTTTGTTCCTTTGAAGACGCCCAAAACATCCCATCCGTCTCCGGTCACGGTTATTTCTTTTCGGTCAATCCAGAGGTTTCTTACGGTAGGTTCATTTCTGGTTAGAGATCTGAACATTTCAGTAACTAGAATGCTGGTTCGCCCAATCTTATCCGCAATCGCGTCTCTCCTTATTACTGCGAATTTCGACATTCTTTCTATTGTTGAAGAATAGATGTAGGATGCGACGCTGGAAATGGTATCGGGTATGGCAGCAACTGCCGCGGCCGCAGCAATGACTATTGCATTAAAGATGGGCATTCCATCGGCAACTAATTGAAGGAGTATCACGACGGATGCCAAATAAACAACACCTCCGAACGAGTCGGTTGCTTTTTTTACCCTGCTTATTGAATCGTTTTTTCTTGGATCCATGGAAAGAATGCTTTTGGCTCCAAAAGAGATATAATATTTGGTGCTCTTTCCCGTTCCTGTAACTCTCATTGTACACTCGCCTTCCTTAATGAACGTTCCTGCATAAAGGGAAGAGGGGTCGGATTTGTAAGGCTTGAATGTTTTTTCCACTTCCATTTCCGGAACTTTTTCAACTATTCCTCTTTGAAATATATTTTCATCAACTTTGCATTCCTTTGCCTTTATTACTATTCCGTCAGCAGGGACCAACATGCCCTTTTCAAGTATGAGCATATCTCCAGGCACGATCTCCTCTATGCTGAGTTTGACTATTTTTCCATCCCTATACGCCTTAACTTGGCCGTAGAATTCTTTCATATTTCGGATTATTTTTTCCTCGCTTTCCCTGTTCCTTAGCCAGTTCGTCACTATTGTGATCATGATTATTAAAATTACAACCAATCCCTGCATTAGGTTAACGGTTGCAAGGAACAGAGCCGCCAAAATAAGCACAACAATAGGGATGCTAAATTGGGAAGCGAACAATTCAAATTCGCTTGTTTTCATATATTGGTAGATTACATTCTTTCCATACTGCTTCATTCTTTCTTCGGCTTCTGAACCGGTCAATCCTATAGGCAGATTTTTCGGTTCGTCAATCCTATTGCGGATTTCTTTTTTTTCATTGTTTTTCTCCGCCATAATAATCAGCTATAAAATCTGTTTATTGTTTTACAATGACCCTTTCTCCAACGCTGCTTATTCTTTCAAGTTTGATCGGTATTTTCGTTCCTATTGGAGTTTGGGCGATTGCAGTGCCGGCTCTTTTGTCGATTCCGATGATCTTCCCGATGTAAGCTCCGATGTCAGTTATTATTTCCTTTCCTTCAAGTCTTATCTTTGCGGCAACCCTAATTTTCAGGCTTCTTGCAAATTCCGTCGCTATCAATGTAAGAATTATGGATACGAACATGGCGATCAGAAATTCATAGAACCAAGCTTCGCCAACAACCCATGAAAGTGCAAGATACGCAAGCAATGAAACTATTATTCCATTGACAGACGAAAGCCCGGTGTCGATAAGTTCAAACCAGCTTCCTTTTGGATAAAGTTCGATGGCTCTTCCTATGATTATGAGAATTATGATGAATACAGCAAACGGCCACAATATAGGCCTTATTCCAAACGAGAGCGATTCGAAAAAGCTATAGCCGTTTGAAGCGGCGTTTACAAATTCGCTGACCCCTATGGAAATGGATATCAGCGCAAGGGCAATGATCGGCACATACACTACTAGCGCAGTTCTGGTGGAAGGCGAGAGAAGGTTTCTTACAGTATTAATCAGAAAATCTTCTATGCCAAAACCCTTCAGAAGCAGATACATTCCGACAATTCCAACTATCGGTCTCCATCCGTATCCTAGCATGTCGCTTATGAGAAAAGATATAAGTATAAGCGCAGGAATTCCGAAGAAAAGCTTTGCATAATACGGTTCTTTTAATTTGCTTAATAGAGTGACATAAGTTTTTTCAAGCTCCTTTGCCTGTTTCATTACGACAGTTTTTTTGGAATCCAATTTAATTCTTGATGAGATTAGAGGAAGGAGCTCTTCATCGTCAGCTCCATCTGTTACAAAGATGCACGAGGTGGCATGAAACTGTTGGAGTATCGATTCAAGTTGCGTCACTATCTTTTTGTCTGCATGGTATCCCAATCTGCTGTCTCCAGTAATTGTAACCACTTCTGCCTTTTTTGATTTTATTACTTCATCGTAAATTTTAACCGCCTGAAACATTGCATTCGCATCTGTGTCTTCTGGATCTTTTAGCAGAAGATTTGTCGCGGCCTGGATATTTGCCTGCCTTCCGATTACCGGGCCAGTAACCCCGGCCTTTTTTCCCAAATCGTCATCTCTGTCTATACATAAGACAAGTATGTTTTCCTTTGCCATGCACGCACCATTGCCGCTTCTTTTATGAATTAATGTTATTAAATATTTATAAATTCTATTATTGTATATTAATAAAATAGATTTCTGATTTCTATAAGTTGGTTTATATGGAGAAGAACAATGGTGCCCATATCGCTGTTCCTGGTGAAATCCTAGGAACAGAGGAAGAGTTCATGCCTGGAAGCGGCACGTATACAGACAAAGAAGGCAATATACGCGCAATGAATGCAGGTATCGTGATAATCGATGAACAAAGGATGATTTCTGTAGTGTCAGATAGGCAGCCTGAAAAGCTAAAATCCGGCGATGTTGTTTATGGCAGAGTGGAAGAAATGTTTGAGTCTGTCGCTTTTCTTACCATCGAGCATCCGAATTCTGCAGATACTGAAAGAGTGGATAGGATGTCCGCAGTGATTCCAGTATCAGAGATAAAAGAAGGTTATGTCAAGTCGATAAGGGATGAGCTGAGAGTGGGAGATATTGTAATCGGCGCAGTCAAGGAAATAACTCCTCTAAGAGTTGTCGTATCTTTGAAACCGAAGGGAATGGGCGTTGTAATGGCTTATTGCAGCTATGACAGAAAACCGATGGTTCTAAAGGGAAGGACTCTCGTTTGCAGCCAATGCAACCAAAAAGAAGAGAGGCACATTGCAGAAAATTATGGAAAGTTTGAATACGTCGAGTCTGCAGAATTTACTTCAGAGCCGAGGTCAAAATTCCAAAGAAACGATAGGATTCCGAGAAGAAAATTTGCGGGAAGAAGGGCGCAGAGATTAGGATTTGGATTTCAGGGCAGAAGGCAATTTCAGCAAAGAAGATCAAGATTCTAAATTAATTTTAAAATTTTGTCTATCATATTAATATCTATTATTGAGGTGTTCTCATGGTTGAGATAAAGGTTGAAAAGAAAGATAAGAATCACGTAGAGATTCATTTTATTGGCGAAGACATAGCGTTCGTTCATGCTTTAAGAGAGTATGTCATTGAAAGCGACGAGGTAGAGTTTGCAGCAGTGAAGCAAGAGCACATTGAGGTTGGGGAGCCAATACTTGTAGTAAAAACAAAGAAAGGAAATCCGATTCCAATCGTTTCAAAGGCAGCTGCAAAACTGGCAAAGGCGGCAGGAGACCTCGCAAAGACAATCTGATTTTATTGCGTGTTTTTATATGAAGATAGACAGAAACATGCGCATCCTTGCAATCGACGATTCCCCAAGGATTGATTCTTATTCTCTTATTTTCGGAATTGTTTACAGGAACGGACTGGTCGAAGGTGCGCTAAGCACAAAGATAGAATATGATGGAAATGACAGCACTGAAAAAATAATAAAAATGATTAAAGAATCCCGTTTTTCAAGCCAGATAAGGATAATTCTTCTAAACAGCATAACGATGGGAGGATTGAATATTGTCGACATCTCCAGGCTTTCAGATTCGCTTTCCATTCCGGTTATCGCTCTTACTCGCCATGAGCCAAGAGTTTCAGAGCTAGAACGAGCGGTAAAAAATCTTGATGCCCCAGAAAGGGAGAAAAATGTAAAATTAGAGGCAATAAAGAAGGCAGGAGAGCCATTTAAAATCAAGACAAAACCTATTTTATTTGCTCAGGCTGCAGGAATAGACAGGTTCAAGGCTGGGGAACTAATAAAAGAAATAGGAATTGAGCCGCTGCGCCTGTCGCATATCGTTTGTTCTGCCATCGTTTTGGGAGAATCTAAGGGAAGATTCTAAATAATCGGATTTTTGCAATATTTTTTCTAAAGAAGTAATGCCCAGATATAAGTAGAGCAAATTAATCTTATTTTGTGTTATGCTAAATTGTTATCCCCTAATCATGAGTATTATTCTATTTTTTTATCAAGCAAGTAATATACTCCGACTGTTAGGAAGTTGTAAATAAATAACATAACACTGTAGATATAAGCACCAATTAAGATGCTAATCAAAGTCACCAACAATCCAATCAAAATTATAAACAATAGCGATGCAGCACCAATGCCCATATTTGGTATAAGGTAGAAAACAATTACCGGCAGAAAGATCACTGCGAGAATGTACAGCCATGTCTTTAGAATCAGATACCAAATACCTTTAAGAATATATATGCCTATATTTAGAGCTTTTTTGTCTGTCATCCTCCAACTTTCTTCCATTACTTTTATTAGATCTATATTTCGTTGCTCTCCCTTTTTAATCAAGTAAATTGGATAGAATAAATATAATCTTAGAATATTGTGTATGGATATCAGTGTGATTCCAATCAGTGGGAGAAATATACTTTCAAGATAAATAAAATTCAATATGTTAGCAAATATGATCCCAATAAGAATTATCTGTATTCCAGCCAATATCGGAGACCAAATAGGCAAAATTATGCCGAACGTAAATCCAATTACAGCAACTATCGTTTCCAAAAAGCCAACTTTGCCCGGCTTGTATCCCAGTTGCGAAAGTGCCCTAAATATTATTTCATTTAGCAAGAATTTGTATAAAACATAAATTGGAATCAGCCAATAAATCAGATAATAAATCAGATCTGACATAAGCGAAAGGGGTGTTTCGTCTAAAAAAACAAAGAGCCGAATGGCGTTAAGTATTACTAAAGCTACATTCGCAATGATTATAAATCCGAACAAGTTCCAGAATATTTTCTTTAAGTCTTCATTTTTTTCCCAAGAAAAGACAAATTCTTTCATATTGAATGACTCAACCATTTAATACACCTTACCTATGATAGATGGAAAGAAACATTTATAATGCTTCATTTCTTAATTAGGTTCTCTTTTTGTTTTTTCAAGTTCTTTTGCCTGCTTATCAGTTATATTTATTTATTTTTTTATTGAATATACTCTTTATAGTATTCGTGGGCCAGTAGCTCAGAGGTAGAGCGCTTCGTTCGCATAAACTTTCTTAGAAAGAAAGTTTAATCAAAGAAAAATTTCTGATGAAACTCTTTTCTAAAGAGTTTCAAGGAATTTTATCAGATATAAAACGGTTGAACTTTTCTGAAACGGAAGTTTCGGAAAACGAAGAGGCCGCGAGTTCGAATCTCGCCTGGTCCATACTTTTTCTCGTTTTTCGTTTTTCGATTAATGTTTTTAAATTTTGTCTTAAAATGTTTATCAGACTTAAGCTTAATTGGAAGAGGTAATAGAATGGTTTTGGCTCGTGTTAACAATCTTTTCATTTTTATTCTCTTTTCCCTTTATTTTCTTTCCTCTATTTCATTTGCAGCTAACTGTGGCGGCTCAACTCCATGTAACTGCGGTGATACGGTAACGGAAGACTACACGATGACATCAGATCTCACCTGCAGCGGCACAGCCCTTTACATCGGAGCAGATGACATCGTGCTAGAC
>JAOAKO010000005.1 GCA_026413625.1 Microcaldota archaeon | reverse complement strand
ACCTCCAACTTCACAATCCTGAATGAGGATCCGGTTATTCAATTCAACTTGGGATCGGCCGCTATTGGAGAGACAAAGACAGTGACCTACACAGTAAGCAAGAAACTATATTCCTACAGCTCACAGTCATATGCAATTGGACTGATGCATACAGGAATTCCATACCTTCCGACTCCTGAAGAGATAGTTTTCTCAGAATCAACACACAATATAAGAGTAATTGCAGCAATCCTGATAACAATATTCATACTTGCCGAGTTCTATCTTACAAAGAGATCAGAACTCAAGCAATACAGCTTATTCAAAAAATATTAATGGGGTGAATTAAATGAGAGAAACATTGCAGGGAATAGGACCATGGGCCTTTGTCCTTGGCATAATTGCAGCTGTTTTACTTGGATTATTCCCTAAGGGTTTAGGGGGATTAAATGTAAATCTTGCAGTCTTAGGAATGCTAGGTATAATTGTAGGGCTGGCAAATGTGACTGACAAAGAGCTTGACAGATATGTATTGGCAAACATAGGATTCCTGATTGCGGCAGGAATGTTCGAATCCCTGATGAGGGCATTGCAGCTTGGAGACGTCAGCGTTGCGCTCATATCAATAACTCAGAATATGGTCTTCTTTGTCGCTCCGGGCCTTGCAGTAGTCTGCTTAAGGGAAATCTTTGAAGTGGCAAAAGAGGCGTAATTTTTTTCTTTTTTTCATTTTTTCATAATTAAGAAATAATTTATCGAATTAGCTTTCTTACTTGCATTTTATTCTTACTTGGCTGAGAAGATAAAATATGAAGCAAGCAAAAAATGGAAAAGATAAAAAAAGTAACGTGCTTTGGCTAGGCATCGTAAGCATGCTTACAGATGCTTCTTCTGAGATGATCGCAGCAGTTATGCCTTTGTTTTTGGCAAACGTTCTTGGCGCAAGCGGTTTCATAATAGGATTGATAGAAGGAATAGCAAAGGCTGCAGAGCGCCTTCTGTCATTTTTATTTGGATGGTATTCAGATAAAATAGGAAAGAGAAAGCCTGTAATTGCTGTGGGTTATTTGCTTTCTTCTCTAATGAAAGGCGCATTTGCATTTACTGCAACATGGCCAGAATTTCTTGCCGCGAGAACAATTGAAAGGACAGGCAAGGCAATACGGGACGCGCCGAGAGATGCGCTTCTTGCTTCTTCCGTAGGAAAAACAATAGAAGAAAGAAGAGCCGGTTTTGCCCTCCACAGAATGCTTGACACGCTAGGGGCGATACTCGGTCCATTAATCGCACTTTTATTTGTTGCAGCATTAACTGTTGATTTTGAAAACACAGTAAGGAATCTTTTTATCATATCCCTTATTCCGGGTTTGCTTGGTGTAATCGTAATATTAATCTTTGTTAAAGATGTTGAACTTAGAAAACCAGAGCGAAATCATAAGTCGATAGGCCAATCTTTTTCTTTAGAATACGGGGACAGATTTAAGAGGTTATTATTTTCACTTGCTCCGTTCTTTCTATTCGCACCTCCCATAGCATTTATTTACTTGCAAGCAAGTAAAGTGGGTTTAGTTCTTTCAGGTGTAATCACCCTCAGTCTGATCTACTCAATCTTTTACTTAATAGGCACTTCGATATTGAATTTTATTTCACAAAAATTCAATTTGAAGATTACTAAGGAGCAGGGAATAAGGTTCTCTCTGCTTCTTGTAGCGATTTCCTTCTTGCTAGTATTTTTCGTCCAGCTTTTCGAATTCCAAAAGTCAGATAATATGCTATCATTTATGATTTTCGGATTTGCGCTGATATTATATAGCATAGGAATGGGAATGTTTGAGGTGGAGTCTAAATCATATATTTCTTTCCTTGTTAAAAAGAAGGAAATGGGCGGTGCGTTTGGGGCATATCAGACCGTTACAGGTGTCATGATAATCGCTTCAGGCCTTGTTTTCGGTTTCTTATGGGACATATCGCCCTTGCTGTCGTTCTTTATTTCAGGATTTGCCGCTCTGATTTCTTTTATTCTTCTAAAAGCAGAAGTTAATCAATGAAGCAAAATAGTGTCGCATCCTTCCGGTTCCCCGTAATATGCAGGTCCGCTTATTACGAGCTTTATATATCCTAATATTGGAATTCTAAATATCACTTTTCCTTTGATGTCCTGCTCACTTACAATATCAAAATACGAAATGTCCATGTAGTTATTATTGTCTCCTTTCATGAGAAGATAGTATTTGCCATCAACCTTCAGTTTTGCAAATACCCTATGCACGATATCCATATTTATGTAAGTTCCATTTATATGTGCAGCATAAACAACAACGTCGTTCCCGAGGTTCTCTTTAATTTCCTGTCCCTTTACAATTATTTTTCTGACGCATTCTGGCGAGTAACCGATCAGTTCTTTTGTCTTAGAAGAGATCCTTGGGCACATCGATTGACATGAATAGTTTACTGTTCCATTTTGAGTTGGGCCGCAGAGAACCTTTGATTTCATGACTTCGTCCAGTTCGCTCCGAGTGATTTCAATTGTCGGAGCGTTTATATCCTGCGGCTTTATCCCTTGAACAATGACGAAATCCCCCCTTTCATATGAAGGAAGCAGAGAACAGGAAACAACTCCGCTGATTGGGACGGAAGTTCCAAGAAGGAATGAAACCAAGTACCACACTATTATCGCAACCAGCGCAGCCTTTCCTACCTCAATCAATTCCTGTTTCCAGCTTGTCTGCGCAGCACTTACATATATGTCGAGAATAAATAAAGAAATTAACGTCAGTCCAGATAAGAACGCCATTAAAACCGATTTCGTCAATAAATATAGGACAAAGAAAACAGCGAAAAGTATGAGTAATATATTGCTTTTGTGCAGCTTAATCAGCTGCTCTTTTCTCTTTTCAACTTTCGATTCTTTTGGTTCTGTCATATGCTATTTTGGCTCTAAAAGAATTAAAATATATCTATATTTCAGCAAATAAAATAAAAAGAGCGGAAAACAAAAGAAAATAAAAAGAAAAAATTAAGGCGATTGTAATGACAGATAAGCGGTTACCAAACCACTTCTTCTATCATTTCATATGCCTTGTGTTCCTGTTTCTGTGGCTCAAGGTTGCCAAGCAATGATGTGGATGTAACTCCAGTCATGATTGCAGTTACAACAACCTTGTCGCCAAGCTCTGGCATGAGTCTTGCTCCCCAGATGACGTTTGCATTGTTGTCAAACGCTGCAGTTATTCCCTCACCGATCTTGGTTGCCTCACCAAGCGTAAGGTTCGCTCCACCTGCAATGTGAATGAGAGCTCCCTTTGCACCTTCGTAGCTGACATCAAGCAACGGGTGTTCGAGCGTGCTCTTTATTGCGTCTTCAACCTTGTTCGTTCCCTTTCCTTCTCCAACGGAGAGCATTGCAACTCCACCGTTGCCCATGATTGCTCTTATGTCCGCAAAGTCGATGTTAATTAATGATGGGGTCATAATTGTGTCAGAGATTCCCTTTATTGCTCTTGCAAGAATCTCATCTGCTACGTTGAACGCCTCGTTCATTGGAAGGTTTGGCACGTATTGGACCAATCTGTTGTTGTCTATTACAACCACAGTGTCGCATGCCTTTCTTAATTCTTCCAATCCCCATCTTGCCTTTTCTGTTCTTGCTCTCTCAAGAGAGAACGGGTATGTGACCATACCGACTACTATCGCGCCCTCTCTCTTAGCAACTTCTGCAACCACTGGTGCAGCACCTGTACCTGTACCCCCTCCCATACCTGCTGTAAGAAATACTAAATCTGCTCCGCTTAATGCCTCTGCTAATTTGTCCTTTGATGCCTCGGCAGCCTTTCTTGCAACCTCTGGATATCCTCCGGCACCAAGACCTCTCGTTATCGACTGACCGATTAACAATCTCTTGTGGGCCTCTGTTATCTTTAGGTGGTTTACATCGGTGTTAATCGCTATTGTGTCTGCTGTCTTTATTCCAGATCTCATTATTCTTGTGATGCTGTTGCATCCTCCTCCACCAACTCCTACTACAGAGATTCTGATCTTGTCAGATCCAAGGTAATCCTTCTCCGGTGCCTTGGCCGCCTTAACTGTGGTTCCAGATGTAAACGAACTCAGGAAACTTTCCATTTTAACACCCTGCCTCAAATATAATTTTCCAGCTAATAATTAAACTGGACTGGCTGCAAAGCAGCCAGCTAATCAAATTAACCAATTATCTCAATGTCACCGTATACTGGTGATTCAGCCTTTTGTTCCTCAAGCGGGACTCCAACTACGCTTGCTCCCTTGACTCCGGTTACGATTGCAACGATTTCTATCTTGCCGTCATATCCCGGTATGAGTCTTGCGCCCCACTTGACGCTTGCTGTTGAATCCATTCTTTCAGTTATGATTTCTCCTGCCTTGATCGCGTCTCCGAGTGTTAGGTCGTTTCCACCAGAGATGTGGATCAAAGCGCCCTTTGCGCCTTCAAAGTCAACATCAAGCAGTCTGTTCTTAAGAACTCCTTCAGCTGCAGCCTGAACCTTGTTTGTTCCTCTTCCTTCGCCTACTGCAATGAAACCAACGTCTCCTGCAGACATGATTGCTCTTACATCTGCAAAGTCGATGTTGATTAATGAAGGTTGTGTGATTGTCCAGACAAGACCACCGATTGCTCTTGCGAGAATCTCATCTGCGACACCGAACGCCTCGTTCATTGGAAGGTTTGGCACGAGCTGAACCAGTCTGTTGTTGTCAATTATAATGACACTGTCTGCGTGTTTCCTTAGCGCCTGGATACCTTCGTCTGCCTTTGATCTTCTTGCCTTTTCAAGTGCGAATGGGTAGGTAACCATTGCTACCACTATTGCGCCCTGTTCCTTTGCAATCTCTGCAACGACAGGAGCAGTTCCGGTACCTGTACCTCCTCCCATACCTGCACATATGAATACGAGTTGTGCATCCTTAAGTGCTCTCTCTATTAAAGGCTTGTCTATTTCTGCAGCCTTTCTTCCTACGTCAACATATCCTCCAGCACCCAGACCTCTTGTTATTGATTTACCAACAAGAATCTTCTGAATTCTCTCGTCCAATGTCAGCAAGTGCTGATTGTCAGTGTTTACTGCAATCAAGTCTGCACCCTTGACACCGTATTTGAGAAGTCTCTGAAGGGTATTGTTTCCTCCACCACCGCAGCCCACGACTGCGATCTTAATTCTTTCGACTGGACCAAGATTTGACTCAGCCTCAGTGTGTCCTGTAACAGATTTGATTAAGCTTTCCATTACAATCGCCTCAATATTGCTATTAATATATAATATTTAAATAGGTTTCTTTTTTTCTTTTTCCTCCGACGTGAATTTTCTAGAAATTTTTCGATTTTACACAGAGAAAATGACACATTTTTGTGGATTTGGAAAATTTTTGTTTTTTTGCCGGCTCAAAAGTAAAAGTGAAAGTTTTAAAAATATTGAATTATAATTCAAATTATATCGATATATTTGAAAAAAATTATGAATTATAATTCATTAAAACTCAAATATTGTGCCCGTCATTAAAATGCTAAAATATATACTCTGTGAGGATTATGCCGAAAAAAATAAAATATAGAAAAATCGGTTCCATTCCTAAAGCAAGAATTTTCAAGCCGTTTGGAAGCAAAATTACGCATTTAGACGAAGTGGTTTTGACTCTCGATGAGTTTGAGGCTTTACGCCTTGGAGAATTGAACGGCCTCACTCAAAAGCAGGCAGCAAATAGAATGTGGATTTCACAGCCTACTTTCAATCGCTTGCTTTCTTCTGCAAGGAAAAAGATCGCTCTTGCAATAACAACTGGAAAACAAATTAGGATTGAATCAAATAAATTGCATTGAGTTTAATTGGAACAGAAAGTAAAAGGTCGATTAAAAAATTCCGTTTATCTCTCCATCGGCAGCCTTTTCTATTCTTTCCATTATCGCCCTACCTATTCCAATCTCATAAACTCCCTCGATTATTATTACGTCAATTCCTTTTTTATCTGCATTCCTAAGAACTTTGAAAAATGAATGCGCCATTTCAATGTTGTTCTTAAATTCGACAATCGTACCTAATTTTTCAAACTCTTTTTTCATTTTTTCAGGTATCTGTTCCGAAAAAACTAGCTCTATTTTTTTTCCTTGGCTTGCGATTTTCTCCGCCTCAAATACAATGTTTATTATTGTTTTCATCCTGCCGTCCTTTCGCCTAGCCAAAAGTACCTCCGCATTCGGGGAATAATGCTTATATTTCATACCTGGCGATATCGGTTTTTCGCAACTTTTTTCTTTGCATTCGTTTATCTTCTTTTCTAAGGTTTCTTCTATTTCTTCTTTTGTTATATATCCTTCCCTTACTATTGTATACGGTTCGGTTGTCATGTTGATAACAGTCGATTCTATTCCTATTTTGCATTGTCCGCCATCTATTATAAGAGGTACTTTCCCGTTTAAGTCTGAGAAAGCGTCCATCGCAGTAGTAGAGCTTGGTCTGCCAGATATGTTCGCGGAGGGGGCCGCAATTGGAACACTGCTTACCTTTATTATGTCTAGCGCAATCGAATTGTTTGGCATTCTTATTGCAACAGTGTCCAATCCGGCAGTGGTGACGTCCGGCATTATCGGATTTTTCTTTAATATTAAAGTTAACGGTCCGGGCCAGAATTTTTCTGCGAGTTTTTCAGCATCGCTATTTATTTCTCTTGCCAGGTAGCTAAGCATGTCTTTGGAAGAAATGTGAACAATCAAAGGGTTGTCTTTGGGCCTGTTTTTGATCTCAAATATTTTTGAAACAGCTCTAGAATCAAACGCATTCGCGCCCAATCCATAAACCGTTTCCGTTGGAAAAACAATGACTTCTCCCTTGTTGATCATGTCCCCTACTTCAGATATGAATTGCCTGTATTCATGAGAACGGAGCTTTCGCGGATCTATTATCTTAGTTTCGACTTTTATCATTTCTTTGAATTTAGGATTTGTTTCTTGCTTCGAGGCTTTTACTTTTCTTTTTTTCCTACGATAAACCGCCATTGAATCCACCAAAGACATTAAACTATACGATATTTTGATATTTATATCTATCGTTTAAGTCAAGGAGGTGGCTAAAATCAGAAATTAAATTTTAATTTTTCCTACTATTCTCACCTTTGCCTCAGGCTTGAGAATAAGATATTCATTCCCAGGAATCAATGCGATTTCTTTTTCAGATTTCAATCTTATTTTTCCTTCTGAATTAGAGACGACATCTACTTGTCTATACTGCAAATGGGCAGCAAGGAATACCTTGCTGTTTTCCTTTATTTCTTCTGTGTAATATTTGTTTTTAGTGAAACTTCCCTCTATTTCTTTTGCTGATTTTATTTCCTGCTTAGAAAACAAATGGCCTCTTTCCACTTCCTCCACGCTTACTCCCTTCAAAGCAAGGCCTACTCTCTCTCCAGTCTCTGCAGATTTTACGTCTTTGTCGTGCACCTGTATCGATCTGACCGTTACTTTTTTGCCCCCCGGGTAGATTCCAAATTCATCATGGACGTTCACGCTTCCCCTTGCCACTCCAAGCACAACAGTTCCAACGCTTTTTACATCAAAAGCAGCATCTATTACGACATGCTCTATTTCCGGTTTTTTAATTTCCATCTTTGCAAGTCTTGGATATACCTCGGCAGGCGACTTATCTACTATTATGAATGATTCAAGAACAGTTCCTCTTACCATATTAACGAATTTGTCCTTTTCAACATATTCGTCAAATATAATCAGTCCCTTATTTATTCCTAGCAAATCAAGAGCGATTATAAACTCCCCCAATTCTCTATCCAGCTTTTTGACAACAAGAATTGCCGCATCAGCCATTGCCAAACAGTGGGTAAGCGACTGCAGTTTGTCCGGGTAGGAGGTCGGGACTAGGAACGTTGCAGTAAGCTCTCCCCCCTGCATGTCGCTCCCCTTGTAGTTGTAAATCGTGAAATCAGTTACCGTCCCCTTTTTTCCAAGTTCTTTTGCAAATTCGTTGTCTCCCAAAACAATGACATTAACGCTTTTCATTAATACACCCTATAAATTGTTATCCTGAAATTAGATCAATATAAAAAACATCTCGGAGTCTGACCATGAGTCTTCTTTTATATCAATCTATATATTGATATAATATTTATAATCTTTGGCAGACTAATTTTTTTGGAGGGTCATATGGGCGACTTTGTAAGATTAATAAAATTTTCAAATATTTCAGTTTCGCAGCTCTGGGCTTTAACAATTGCAGCAAGAAAAATGCCAAAGGGATTCTATCAGCCAAACCCCATATCATTTGTAAAGTCATACGAAGCAGAGCTTTTTATCTTGGGAAAAGATGTAGAAAAATTCTCTTCAAACCTGCCACAGTCAAACGAAGCAGCGCAACAATTGCTGAAAAATTTCGTTTCCGAATCGCACAAATCGTATGAGTCCGCAAAGGTCTCATTGAATGACTTAAATTCTCTTTCGTTTTCCTCTCTTTCAAACGAAACGCTATACAAGGTGTATTCGATAATTGTTTCTCAAAGCAGTGAAGTCGCAAGGCTATTTTTCCTTTCAAAAATCTTGGAAGCGACTGCAAAAGATCAGCATTCAATCGTTCAGAAATTTATTTCTGAAAAATCGATTCAATTTGACGACATTATGCCCACTTCATTAAGTCTTTTCAAAGACGAGCTTTTTGAAGAAATCGGCAAAAGAATTTATAAGAAAAAACAGGAAGCAGCCCTCATGTCACCGGAAGAGTTCCATTCTGCACTTTACGGAGGGGTGTTTGACGAGGAGGAATTGGCAGAGAGAAAATCAAATTACATAGTCGTTTACGATCTGGAGAAGGATGCGCCCCATATTTACAGCGGCGAGAAGGCAAGGGCAATGGAGGCGTCTCTTTTAAGGAGGGTTTAAGCAACGCATTAGGTTAATGGGTGAGTTATATGATGTCAGAGATACCGACTAAGCTGGAAAAGGTTGACAAGAAATATATAGATAAAGAGATTTTGAGGGCAGGGATTATCGCGGAACTGGATGCAATAAATCTATACGAGCAGATGGCCGCGTTGGCCCAGGACAAGAACATCAAGAAGATGCTTCTTGATATCGCAAAAGAAGAAAAAACGCACGTTGGAGAGTTCCAAAGGCTGCTTCTCAATAGGGATAGGGAGCAAGTCGAGGAGCTTGAAAAAGGAAAAGAAGAAGTTAGAAAGGAAGTCGGAGAGTAATCACTCTTTTAGAATTTTTTTGATTTCTTTTATCAAATCAGTATGAATGGAAGTCTTTGGAAGAACTCTTACCGGAAAATATTTTGCGCTCAGCTCTCTTTCCACTTCAAACGGCATTCCAACCGCAGTTACAACCAAGACTGGAACCTTTAATTTCATTTTTTTGAATTCCGCTAGCACCTCTCTTCCAGACATTACTGGCATCATGATGTCCAATAATATCAGATCATATCCTTTTGCTTTTTTGATCGCAGCCTTTGGATTTAGGTTGTAATCCGCTTTATAGCCGTTCATTTCAAGTAACATTTTAATACTCTCGGCTACATCTGCTTCATCTTCTATAATCAATATCTTCTTCATAAAACCACCATTTGTTTTTATTCTCTTGGGAGATAAATCTCAAATCTTGTTCCTTTTCCTTTTTGGCTTTTGACCTCTATTTTTCCTCCATGTTTTTCAACTATTTCTTTTACGATTGTCAACCCGATTCCAGTGCCTGGAGAATTCGGATCTGCTTTGTAGAATTTTTCAAATATATGTGATCTCTCTTCTTCTGTCATACCTATTCCAGTATCTTCAACAGCAATCATTATTGTATGATCATAAGATTTTGCCTCTAGTTTAATCTCTCCTTCGTTTGTGAATTTTATAGCATTTGAAACTAAATTACTTAATAACAATATTAACAAGTTTTTATCAGCCATTATAACTATAGGTTCGACATCTTTTTTAAATTGAAGACCTTTTTTCATCATTAGAGGCGAATAATCATTGTAAACTTGATTAACAATATCATCCAATATTATGCGCTCTTTATTGAGTTGAATTGCACTTAATCTTGTTAAATTAAGTATTTGGTCTATCGAATTCTTCAGTCTTTCCGCATTTCTGTGAAGCATTTCTATCATTTTCAGCCACTCTTTCTCCTTGCCAATCGGCGCCATCTGTTTCAGCATCTCTAAATTCGTCAAGATTACTGAAGTTGGAGTTTTTAATTCATGCGTCATATTTCTTATGAATTCATCCTTGGCTTTCTGCAATTGCTCAATCTGTTCCAATTGTTGATTTATTTGCTGTGTCTTTTCTTTTACTTCCTGCTCTAATTTTATTCTGTAATTTTCCTTAAGCTTTTCCATTTCCTTTCTTTCAGTAATATCTCTGTACATTACAACTACTTCATCTGTTGTTAATCTGAATATATAGTAATCCCTCCAACCAGATATCCTTCCATCGCTGTAAAAAACGTCATGAAGGTATTCAGCTTTGCCGCTCTGAATCCCAGCTCTTGCTTTTTGATATAATCCTATTTTTTCTATTCCTTTGAATATTTCTCTTGCAGCTTTACCTATGGCCTCCTCTTTTCTAACTTTACTTATTTCGCATGCTCTTTTGTTTATGTCTTTGATTATAAAATCGCCAATTTTGCTATCATAGTAAGCTACAATAATACCGTCATCGGAATGTTCAAAAATCTCTTGATAGAATTTTTCTTTTGCTATTATTTCATTTTCTAATCTTTTTCTTTCAGCAATGTTTCTCATTATCGCCACTAACTTTTCATCGTTGTCAATTTTAAATTTGTTGACGCTCAATTCCACAGGTATGATTTTTTTATCCTTAGTGATTATTTCTGTTTCTACTTGCTTTCCCAATATATCGATTTTGCCTGTTTTTTTGAATTTTTTCAATCTCTTTTTATTTATATCTTTCTTTGCCATAAGTAAATCATGGATATCTTTTCCTATTATCTCTGAAGCACTATAGCCGGTCATTTTTTCAAAAGACGTGTTAACCATTTCAAATCTCAGTTTTCTATCGCCAACTATAATCGCATCTAAAGAGCTATTAAGAATCGCAGCCAATTTTTCATTCTGCTTGTTTATTTCATGTAGCAGTCTCATTTGTTCCGTGATATCAACGTGGTTTGCAAAGAAATATTTCGGTTCTCCATTTTCAAAAATAGTGTCTATAATCAATTTTACAGTTATTAATTCACCGTTTTTTCTTTTATTTACTATTTCTCCTTCCCAATGTCTAATGTTTTTGTCAAGTATTGATCTCCACATTTCTTTATATTTTGCCTTTGGAATGAGACCTGATTTTAATATTCTTGGATTCTTACCTATAACTTCTTTTTCAGAGTAACCATATAATTTCTTAAAAGCATCATTGACTTTAATTATTTTAGGTTCTTTGTTTTCATATTTTACGAGCAATCTGCAAACAGCGCTAGCTTTAAAACCGATATCCATTCTTTTAAGCTCTTTAAGCCTCTCAATCTCTATCTTCTCTATTTCTTTGCTATAGATCATCTTAGATATGTTTGATGCTATTTCTTTGAATGCCTTAACCGCATCCAAAAATAGTTTAACATCTGGTTTAAAGTGCAGTGTAAGAATTCCGTAATCTTTGTTCCGGTATTTTAATTTTAAAATCAATCCAAAATGTGACCTAACAGTCGTTTCTCTATGTTGTGAGTATTCACCCTTTGTTATATCATGAACAATCAACATGTCCTTTTTTAAATGAAACTTTTTATAATATGAAAATATTTCACTTTTAGATTGACCAGTTGAAGAGTAATAATATAATTTTGGATTTTCCCCATATTTTAAAATATGAACACAGCCAAGGTATGGATTTTTTCTAAATACTGCTACTAATGACTCAAGCATTTCGTCTACTTCTTCTTTACCTTCGAGTGCGATGTCGATTAATTTAGCAGTCTTCATGACTTCTTTAGCAATAGATAACCTTTTTATATCTTGGATCTCCTTCGTTCTTTCATGGAGAATTAACATTACAAATGAAATTTCTTTTTTTTCATTTGTAATCGGCACAGTTATTGCTTTAAAATTTTTTATAATTCCTTTGATATTAAATTCAAGGTCAATAATACTTTCTTTACCTGTCCAGATATCATTGATAATTTTTTGTAAAAGTTCTTCTTCTACCAGCCTTACGTTTAAGTTTGTTTTTT
Organism: Microcaldota archaeon; assembly: GCA_026413625.1. Taxonomy (GTDB): domain Archaea; phylum Micrarchaeota; class Micrarchaeia; order CABMEP01; family CABMEP01; genus DTQF01. The sequence continues at coordinate 32,386 of JAOAKO010000005.1, read as the reverse complement.
GTCCAAAATATAGGAATATTCTTTTCATTTTTTTGTTTGTTAGAACGAGATCGCCGCTTTTATCTATTACCCCTATCCCGATAGGAATTTTTTCAACTATCGATTTGAATAATGGGGTTATTATTTTCTTTTCTTCAATAGTCAATATTCGCATAAAATAAGTTTAAATGTAGAATTTAAAAACATTTTGAGGGCCGCAGAGGGGAATCGAACCCCTGCTTGGAGGTCCACAGCCTCCCGTCCTGCCATTAGACGACCGCGGCCATTACTGAAACAAAATATCTACTGGTTAAAAAGATATAAAGGTATCTAAATTTTTAATACCATTTTATATCATTTATCACTTTGATGCATTACTATCTCGTTATATGTGCAGTTTCTATGACTTGTTTTGTTTCGGTTGCTTCTTTATTCTTTCTAAAGTATTCCCTTACAGGCTGAAGTATCTCTATCAGACTTTCAGCGACAGCATTCTTGAAGTCCATCGGATGGAGCTTTCCTGCGGAGTAAATGCTCTTGAGTTCTTCAAAGGATTGGATTTCAATTTTTCCTCCGAATTTTTCAGGCCTCTCAATTACAATCTCATTTTTTTCTCTGAAAATAACGTATTTTGCAAGATCCATCAAAGGATTGTTTTCAACTTCCTTTTCCGGACAGAATGCCTTTGATATTTTTTGCCTTATTTCTTCCGGTTCGTCGTAAATAAATATTGCGGTGTTCGGCTTTGATTTTGACATCTTTACTGCGCTCAATACTTCTTTCTTTGCAGTCGGATCAGCCGGCAATGGCCAAACAGGGGGCTTTACAAGTCCCTGTAATAGATGGTGGTGAACAGGAACGGGCTTCCAGAAACCTATCTTTTCACCCACTTCCATCGCCACCACATTTGCCTTTCGCTGGTCCATCCCTAATTGTGGGATTTGGACTCCGAAGTGAAATATGTCTGCTACCTGCATAGGAGTGTAGAGTAGCGAAGCAAGCTTTAGCCCCTCGCTTTCTTTCCTGCCTGCGATTTCCAAGGTCCTTATACCCCTTGCAAGAGTCATTTCTTTTGCAACTTTAACTACAATTTCCCAATAGTCCAGATCGTCGTAAAGCTGATCAGGCCATATGAACTCTATTTTATCTTCAGGAACGCCCAACGCAATCCAGGAATGCTTGAAATGAAGGGCAGCCTTTTTTATCATTTCTCTGTCTCCACCCAATTTATCATTTATCCATGCGTGCCATGTAGCCAAATAGACTTTGAATTTTATTCCCGCTTGAATAAAGTCCTTCATTTTATAAGAACATATAAGCCCCGTTCCAAGATGCACCTTTCCCGAGGGCTCAAAGCCATTATATGCAATGGGTTTGCTATTTGTTTCTAGCAGTTCCCTCAGTGCCTGAACGGTTATTATTTCATCAGTAGGCGCCTTTGCGATCAATTCAATTTTAGTTTCAATGTCCATAAAATGATTTTCTAGATAAGAATTATAAACATTTTAGCCCTAAAGAAAGATATAAAAATTAATTTATACAATATTATCTATCGTTCTCAGTGAATGTTTAATTAGGTGATTATTTGGGTTCTAGACCAAGAAAATGGAAGAAAAAAGGAAAAATGAGATGGAAATGGATTAAAAAGAGAAGAAAGAAAATGAGAAGAATGCAGAAGAGAAGAGTAGGCGAGCTGTAAGGTGCTTGCATGACAAGGAGCTTTATTAAGAATATGTGCTCATGGTTTAAGACTTCGTTTTGGGACAAGCTATTTGCAAAAAGGCCAGAAAAATACTTCCAAAAAAGAAAGACCCCAAAACATTACTATAAAGGCAAAGAGCTCCAGCAAATTGCATCTGCAAAAAGAAAAAAATAATTGTTAATATCCTTTGGCATTGCTTATTGCTTGTGCCGAAGGCGTCAGGTGTCACATGGTTAAAAAGTATATTAAAATAAATAGAGAAAATAAATCAAAGAAAGAGTACAGCTTATACAAAATTATTTCCTCCAGAAACATCGGCGCCATAACAGAAAAAGAGCAGGACAAGCTGGCAAACGCAAATGTCGCAGTCATAGGATGCGGAGGATTGGGCGGAATTGCCATTGATCTCCTCGCGAGAACAGGGATCGGCAACTTGACAATTGCTGATGGAGATGTTTTTGAAATATCCAATCTCAACAGGCAAGTATTCAGCAGCTATTCTGTAGTTGGGAAGAAGAAAGTTGACATCATAAAGAAAAGAGTTTTGGACATCTCACCTTCAATAAAGGTAAGAACATATGACAAGTTTGTGGATTCAGAAGAAGCAGCGTTTAGAATCTTGAAGAACCACGATATAGTAATAGACGGCCTGGACAATGTTCTTTCGCGAATATATCTTTCAAGGGCCGCAAAAGACCTTCAAATTCCATATGTTTTTGGCGCGGCAGAAAAAACAAGAGGGTATTCCACAATATTTCTTCCAAAGGGCCAGAGCTACGAGTCTGTTTTTGCTCTTCCTTCAAACGGAAAGAAAATAGACAAGAAATTAAAGGAAAGACTCGCAAAGGCAGCCGGATGCTATTCTATTCTAGGAATAACTGCAAACCTAATAGGCACAATCGAGGCTATGCAAGCGGTTTCACTCCTGCTAGACAAGCCTTTTGTGTCAGCTCCTTATTTCATTCATGTATCGCTGTTTGATCCGGTTCCATTTAGAATATCCACTCTTTGAAGTGATTTTATGAGATTCGGCCCTGCAGGAGTGCCAATTTCATGCGAGAAAAGAGACTCAGTTTCAGGAATAGAGTGCGCCCACAAGCTGGGATTGGATGCCTTTGAATTAGAATTCGTGCATGGATGCAGGATGAAAGAAGATGTCGCAAAGGAAGCAGGGGCTGTTGCCAAGAAATACGATATCGTCTTAAGTGCGCACGCTTCGTATTATCTTAATCTACTTTCAGAAAATAATTCAAAATACAAAAAAACGGTGAATGAAATTTTGTTGACAGCAAAGATCCTTGATGCAGCAGGGGGCGACCGTCTTGTTTTTCATCCAGGTTTCTTCCTAAAACTTTCGCACTCCGCTGCTTATGAGAGAATGAGAAAAGAGTTTAAATATCTGGCAAAAGAAATAGAGGAAAACGGATATAACATTCATTTGTCGCCTGAGACAACAGGAAAGCAAACAGCATTCGGTTCTCTCGAAGATTTATACTCTCTTTCTGAAGAGATAGGTTATGATAAAATAAGGCCTACGGTCGATTGGGCGCATCTGCACGCAAGGGATAACGGAAGATTCAAGAAAAAGCAAGACTATGCAGAGGTTTTGGAGCTTATAGAAAAGAAGGTTGGAAAAGAAGGCCTGAAGACTCTTCATTGCCATATGTCTTCAATAAACTTTTCAGCAAAGGGAGAGAGAAATCACCTAACAATGGATCACGATATCCCTCCGTTAAGGCCGCTCTTTGAGGCTCTTCATGAATTCAAATGCGATGGAGTTTTCATTTCCGAGTCTCCGAACATCGAAAAGGATGCAATCTACATGAAAAAATTGTTCAATTCAATGAAGTAACCGTATAATAAAGTTATGTTTTTTAAATTATACTGCTAAATCATTTCATGGCAAAAAAAGTTTCTAAATCCGGCAAATCTTTGGCTAAAATTGCGAAGCCGATGGCTTCGGAAGGAAAAATAATCTTCATGGATTATGCATCCTCCACTCCTGTAAGGGAGGAAGTTTTGGAGGCTATGCAGCCATACTTTAGGCTAAAATTCGGGAATCCCTCCTCTCTCCATTCTTATGGTCGCGAGGCCAAGCTGGCTATAGAAGAGGCAAAAGAAAAAATAGCAAAAACAATAAACGCTTCTCCTGAAGAGATAGTATTTACATCTGGTTCAACTGAATCCTCTGTTTTAGCAATAAGGGGAGTAGCTAAGGCAAAGATGCAGTCAGGAAATCATATTCTTTCCTCAGCAATAGAGCACGATCCTGTTTTTTCCACATGTAAATCAATGGTTACAGAGGGATTTACACTCACCACTCTTCTAGTCGATGTTGACGGATTAGTGAGCATCGCTGACGTCAGGTCAAAAATAACACCCAAGACAATCCTCCTCTCTGTTCAACATTCAAACGGAGAGATAGGCACAATCCAACACATAGAGGACATAGGAAGGATAGCAAAGGAAAAGAGCGTTACATTCCATACTGATGCCACATTCTCTTATGGATGGGTGCCTCTGGATGTAAGAAAGATGAATGTTGATTTGATGTCTTTCGACGCGCACCACTGCTATGGACCCAAGGGAATAGGGGCTTTGTATGTAAAAAGCGGAATTCCCATCAAGCCAATATTTCCGAATAAAGACAATCTCTTAAGGCCCGGAACTCTGAGCATTGCTTCAATAGTCGGATTTGCTGCCGCCGCTGAAATCGCTCATAAGGAAATGGGCAAAAACCAGAAAAACCTTGCCAGATTACAGAGGATGTTTATAGATTACATAGAGGAAAACATCAAATTTGTAAAGCTAAACGGACATTTGACAAGAAGGCTTCCTAACAATATAAATTTCAGCTTCAGCGGAATAACCGGAAGTGAGCTTGTCAAGCAACTTGAAGAAAACGGCATCATAACCTCAACATGCGTTGACTGCAGGGCTCTGGAAGCGATAGGCGTGAAGGGAGAGAAATTTACAGGATCTGTAAGGTTTACATTTGGAAAGGATACAACGCAGGATGAAGCAAAGAAAGTTGCTATGAAGGTAATGGATCTTGTAGAGCGTGCAAGAAAAGGATAGCTCATTTTATAGTGCTTTACACTTGTGGTTTTATGGCCTTAATCAAACAGGTGCAAAAGAGAGACGGATCGATTGTAAAGTTTGATCAGTCAAAGATAACGAATGCAATTTTCAAGGCAACTGAGGCAGCAAAATCTCCCGATATGAAACTTTCGCAAAAAGTGTCCGACAGAGTGGTCAAAAGGCTTGAGGATTTGTATGCAAATAAAATTCCAACAGTTGAAGAAATTCAGGATATAGTGGTTGAGGAGCTTCTTAAGGAAAACAAAAAAATCGCAAGACTGTACATAAATTACAGGAGAGAAAGGGCGGAGATCAGGGAAAAGAAAAAAGTTCTTTTCGGCGTTTATGACGACCTGAAGCTTGACTTGAATGCAACAAAGGTGCTTGCATCGAGATATCTTCAAAAGGACATATCAGGAAAGATAATCGAAACTCCGAAGATGATGTTCAAGAGAGTTGCAAAGCACATTTCAGAGGCAGATTCGATATACGGGGAAGATAAAAGAAAATCAGAAAAAATATTTTACGAAATGATGTGCAATCTCGAATTTCTCCCAAATTCACCAACATTAATGAATGCAGGCACTCGAATAGGCCAGCTTTCTGCCTGTTTTGTTTTGCCAATAGACGATTCATTAGAAAGCATTTTCACCACTTTAAAAAATGCAGCTATAATCCATCAAAGCGGAGGAGGAACCGGATTCTCATTTTCCAGAATAAGGCCTAAGGGGGATCTCGTTCGTTCGACTATGTCAATCGCATCAGGCCCCGTTTCTTTCATGAGGATATATGATGCAATGACAGAGACAATAAAACAGGGCGGAAGAAGAAGAGGGGCAAACATGGGCGTTTTGAGATGCGATCACCCGGACATAATAGAATTCATAAATTCAAAAAGAGAAGGGGGATTGAGGAACTTTAACATTTCAATCGCAGCTACAGACAAGTTCATGAAGGCAGTGGAAAAGGATGACGAATACGAGCTTATAAATCCTAGGACCGGAGAGGTTGTAAAAACAATTTCCGCTTTGGAAATATTCAATCTAGCCGCAGAAAGAGCCTGGGAGAACGGAGATCCAGGTTTGATATTCATTGACAGAATAAACAAGACACATCCGCTCAGAAAGATCGGAGAGATCGAATCTTGCAATCCGTGCGGTGAGCAGCCTCTTTTGCCTTACGAATCATGCAACCTTGGAAGCATAAATCTTACCAAGTTCGTGCTTTCAGACGGAAGCGATTTTGATTGGGACAGGCTTGAAATTGCGATTCAGAATGCAATACATTTCTTGGACAATGTAATTGATGTCAACAGCATACCTGTAAAAGAAATAGAGCAGACAACAAAGGCAAACAGAAAGATAGGTTTGGGCGTCATGGGATTTGCCGATGCATTGATAATGCTGGGGATTAGATATGACAGCAGGGAAGCATTGATGATTGCTGAAAAACTAATGAAATTCATTAGGCAGATTTCTTACAATACTTCTCAGGAGCTTGCAGGCAAAAGGGGCAGCTATCAGAACTTCAAATTCTCTATTTATCCGAGCAGAGTGAGCAAGTTAAGGAATGCAACCTTAAATACAATCGCTCCTACTGGTTCGCTTTCAATAATAGCCGGAGTCTCTTCTGGCATAGAGCCGCTTTTTGCAGTCGCATACTATAGGCAGGTTCTTGAAAACGTTAGGCTTATAGAAGTGAACAAACTTTTCCATTCGATATCGATTGAGAGAGGATTTTACAGCAGATCTCTGATGGAAAAGATTTCACATGGATTTTCAATTCAAAAGATAAGCGAAATTCCCAAGGATGTAAGGGAACTCTTTGTAACTGCATATGATATCGATCCTATCTGGCATTTGAGGATGCAGGCCGCGTTCCAAAAATATGTTGATAATGCAGTCTCAAAGACAGTCAACCTTCCATACGAAGCAAAGGTTGAAGACGTGCAGGAAATATATAGGAACGCTTATGAGCTTGGGGTAAAGGGAATAACTGTTTACAGATATGGAAGCAGGGCGGATCAGGTAATATACCTAGGGAAGCCGAAAACAGAGAAAGAGGAGCCGAAAGGAAAGATAACTGTTTCTTCTGAATTCTCAGGCTGTTCTTCTGGAATTTGTCAGCTTTAAGTATTCTTACAGTTGAGTCTAACTTTCATTTCTTATTCTTCATCTTGCATTTCATCATCGCTTTCCTTATCCTTAGTTTCCCCTCGTTTATGGTATCTTCCTCTCTTTTCTATCTCTTCCATTTGGGAGATTGTTTCTTTCCAATTGCTTTGGGCTTTGTATCCTTCCAAAAAGTAGCGGAAATCCCTACCTAGGGATCTTTTCATAAGCAAAACATCTATAGCCCTTTCCTCGGTATCGTTTGAAAATTGTGCTAGCCCGAAATCGATGATGTAAGGCTCTTCTTTCACAAACATCACATTTGCAGGAGTAAAGTCACCATGCGTAATTCCAGCAGAATGCAATTTCGCAAGTAAGATACCCACTTTCTTTATTTGGGCAGGCGTGTTTTTTCTATCTTTCATAAGAACTCCGTCGAGCCTTTCTAATACAAGTTCGTATTTACCCGCATGATATATCCTTGGCACATTTATGCTATTTCTTGCCGCGTGCAAAACGCATCTTGCCTCTACTCTATTTCTGCTCTTCCTTAGGCTTTCGTCAAGCTCTTTAATTCTGTATTTCTTTTCATCTCTTACCTTAATAACAACAGGGACTCCGAATAGATTTGAGAAATAGACCTTTGCTTCAGCCCCTCTTTTTTGGAAACTATTCCTCATTTTTACTCTCCTTTTTTTCATTAAGGGCGCTAGGTCCTCTCTTTAAGAATTCTCCAAGGCTCTTTGCGCCGCTCTTCGTCATTATATAAGAGCCTGTGAATACGATTGCAGCCACGAACGGATTTAATCCGAGTGCCAGTGCCCCAATGCTTCCTCCTCCGATCAAAGGCACAGATGGAGATGTAAGAAGCTCTGCAATTTTTTCGCTTAATGTTGGAGGTGTTTTAGTGAAAGGATTTATCTCTATCAATGTCTTTCCATTCTTCATTATCCTTACCGCTCCGTCCTCTTCGCTTGAAATTATAGACAATGTTCCTGGGATTTCAGAAATTCCCAAAGCGGCGCTATGCCTTGTTCCATGCCCCTTATAATGCTTTATCTTTTTTATTTGGGCGCCATACGCAATCAGATATCCGTCTTCATCTATAATTATGGCTCCGTCCAATTCCGCCAATTTCCTTATTACCGGAAGTATCTTTTGGCTGTTTATTTTGACTTTTGTTTTCTCAAGTATGTCCGTATATAGCCAGGTATAGTAAGGTTTTAGGTTTCTATTTGTAATTATAAAGAAAGATCCCTTTTTCTGCTGGCCAAACTCCATAGCAAGGTCTATCACTAGCTTCACTATGTTTTTTTCCAAGTCTATATCATTTACAATTTTACTTTTCTTCTCTTTTAGATTCATTTCTATTCACCGCTTAAAATATAGATGAGTTTTGAAACTATAGTTGAAACTATAATTTATGGTCACCTGAATATAAATTTGTAGACAAATGTATTTAAATTTTACATAAATTTTTCAGCAAAAAAGCTTGGAATCAGCTTGGAATCAGTCCCATTTGGCTATAAACTCGTCTGTTCTGTATTTTGGCTTTGGCACTATTTCATTTTCCTTCAGAATGTAATGCTTAAGAATCTCTTTATTCTCCGTCATTTTGTATCCGACATATGCGATCATTCCGCCGTTATCCGCGTTGAATTCATTTGGCGCAACTCCAAATTTGCATTTCCATTCCTTTGCCATTTCAGAAAGCATTCCTTGCAATCTTTTGTTTTGAGCAACGCCTCCGCATACTATGATCTCGCTTTTATCTGTAAGAGCCAAAGCCCTTTCTGTTATTTCACACAAAGCTGCATAAGCTGTTTCCTGCAAAGAATAGCAAATATCCTCTATCTTTTCTTTACCTATAAGCTTTTCTGAATGCGTTAGTATTCCGCTAAATGACGCATCCATTCCCTTGACAGAATAGGGCATTTCTATGTATTTGTTTCCTTTTTTTGCTTTATCCTCCACGTCCTTTGCGCTTTTCAAGCCTGCTGACCTTGCAAAGGTGTCAAGCATATTGCCAATTCCCACATCCAACGTTTCCCCTAAAACGTGGTATCTTTCATTTTCTTTTATAAGTATTTGGGTGTTTCCTCCGCTGACATAAAGAATCAACGGATCTCTAAACTTAGTGAAGTATTTTGATATCTCAATATGCGCTACGCAGTGGTTGACTCCGACGACAGGAATTTTGTAGGCAATAGCAAGCGTTCTTGCTGCAATCGCGCTTATCCTTAAGCATGGGCCAATCCCGGGGCCTTGAGAAAAAGCGACGAGGTCTATTTCATCCATTCTTAATTTTGCCTTTTGAAGAGCTGTACGCATTACATTTTGAATCTGATCCGCATGATGGTCTGCAGTCTTTCTAGGATGGATTCCGTATTCAAAAAGCATGCTTTTCTCATTTGCCTTTATCTTGCCGTCTTTGACTATCCCTATCCCAAGAGTATGCGCAGTGCTCTCTATTCCAAGGATTGTTCTTATCATGACTAAATTTAATCCGAGCAATTTAAAATTGTTTTCTGATTTAATTAATCAGATGATGACAATGGATGAATCTGAGTCCTGGCTATCCGTCGGGGCGGTGACGAGTGATTGGCGGTCTGATTTATTCTTTCGCGAAACCGTAGTTTGTAATATTTAAATTATTTCTCATCCAATTAGTTCTATGCTCTTTGAATTGATAGGTATTCTCGCAGGAATTGCAATATTCATATATAGCATAGAGCAACTCAGCGAGCAACTCTTAAAAATTTCAAGGGAAAATCTTAAGGGCCTTATTCAGAGATTTACAGACCATCCCATCAAGGCTTTATTCACAGGGATTTTTGCGACGATTCTTTTGCAATCCAGCACGGCAACAACCTCAATTCTAATCGCGTTGGTAGACGCAGGTTTGGTTTCGTTTTATCATAGTATAGGAGTTATTGCAGGCAGCAATATAGGAACAACCATAACTGCGCAACTTGTGGCATTTAATTTCATGATCTTCGCGCCTTTCTTTTTGATAGCCGGATTTATTCTTACATTCGTTCCAAAATACAATCTTATAGGCAAGTCGATATTTTTATTCGGTCTTTTGTTCTACGGCCTTACAATCGTTTCAACGACAGCAAAAGGATTGCAGGACGAGGCGATAGTGAAAGACATAATCAGGACAGCAAGTAATATAGAGTTTGCAATATTGTTTGGTTTTATTCTGACCGCAATAATAAATTCAAGTAGCGCAGTCACCGCACTTTTAGTATTGCTTACTATGGAGGGATTGCTGCCTTTTAATATTGCTATTCCGATGGTATTGGGAAGCAACATAGGAACTACATTGACTGCGTTGTTGGTATCCCGTAAGATGGGCGTATTTGCGAAAAGAACCGCTTATGCCCATGTTCTTTTCAATGTTGCAGGCGTAATATTCATATTTCCGTTTATTCCATCGTTCATAGATTTTGTAAGCTCTATAAGCCCAAATCCTGGAGCTACTGTTGCAAATGCGCATACGATTTTTAACGTGTTTGCAGCCACTATATTTATTTTGTTCGCTCCGTTTTTTGTAAGACTGATTGAGTCATTTACGCAATCAAAAGAGAAGGAGATCCTATTCAAGCCCAAATATCTCGATAGGATACCTGCCGATACCGATACTGCAATAAGGAATCTAAAGCTAGAGCTGGTAAATCATATAGAGATAGCAAGGGAAATGCTTGACATATCGACCGAGATGATGGTTTACAAGAATACAGAAAAAATAAATCAAATAGAGAAATTGGAGGCGCTTAGCGACTATTTGGATTCAAAGATAACCTCTACATTAGTCGAATTGTCAAATAGAAAATTAACACCAAGCCAATCAAGGGAGATAGTAGTGTTATCAAAAGTTGCCAACCAGATTGAGAGGCTTGCGGATATCATGCATGATTATGGACATATAAACGTCAAACTTGAGGAGAATGGATTAGAATTTTCAAAGGAGTCAATTGAAGATATAATGCAACTTAAATTTAAGATCGATGAAATATTAGATTATCTCACATCTAAATTTTTGAAAATAAATAAGAAGGATGTGATTGCGATTTCAAATAAAAGAAGGGAAATAGACAATTTAATTTCATATTGCCACAAGATGAGGATAAACGTTCTTTCAAGGGAAAAGTTTAGCACATACGCTACAGTATTGTTCATTGACGCGGTCGCAGCTTTCGAAGAAACAGTGTCGCTATCTGTAAGAATAGCAAAGAACTTATCGCAAATTAAGGATTAGTTGAGGAATCAGTAGTCCACTCCCCATCTTGCAAGGATTCCTCTGTCAAACGGATGCTTTATTTTTTTAACTTCGCTCACCAGATCCGCCATCTCTATAAGTCTTTCATCAGGCTTGAACCCCGTCATGATCACTTCTGTCTTTTCGTGCTTCTTTTTCAAAACCCTTATTATGTCATCATATGAAAAATGTCCGAATGCGGCGGCGGTGTTCACTTCGTCAAGAACAACCAGGTCATATTTTCCTGATGAAATCAATTTTTCAGCAAGCGTCAGCCCTTTTTTTGAATTTTCTATTATTTTTCTGTCGTATGTAAAGTATTCTTTTATCAGTCTTGCCTTACCTTCTTTAACCATTTTGTCGTATTTTTTGCCTGCTGAAGGCCCAAGCTGGAGTATCTTTATCTTGTGTTTTTTAAGATAGTTGTATTCGCCGCTTATGCTCCCGTCTTTCAAAAATTGTATAACCGCCACATTAAGTCCGTGGCCGGCCGCTCTGATTGCAGTTCCTATCGCCGCGCTTGTTTTCCCTCTTCCATCGCCATAGAATATTTGAATTAATCCAAGCTCTAATTTTGCCATAAGCTATATTTTGCCGAATTCTTTAAAACGCTTTTCCCGGGTTAACAACACAAGAGTTAAAAACTTAACAGTGTAAAGTTATTCTATGATACCATGCGAATTTATGGTAAACGAACTACTGCCGACAATAAGGAAGGAAACGTCAAGATTTCTTCTATATAAAGGTTACTCGCAAAGAGAAATATCAAAAATAATGAACGTCTCAGAGGCAGCCGTTTCGCAATACTTGAAACAAAAGAGAGGAAAACACAAGAAGAAATTGGAAGAGCTTATTTCAAAATACATTTCAGAGAAATACGATGTAAATAAGCCATTCAATGAAAACGTTTGCGATCTTTGTTTTCATTTCAGAATTAATGGATACATCTGCAGGAGCCATAAAATAATCGAAGAAGTTCCATCTAGCGTTTGCGAGTCTTGCTTAGCTGATAAAATAAGAAGGTGAAACAATGCGAAGAATTTATGCTGATTATGCAGCAACGACACCGGTCAGGAAGGAAGCAATCAGGGCCATGTCGCCATATTTTGATAAACATTTCGGCAATCCGTCTTCTCTTCATGCAGACGGAAGGATTGCTGCCGATGCAATAAAGAATTCAAGAAAAATAATTGCAGACATAATTAATGCCTCTCCAGAAGAAATAATCTTTACCTCTGGAGGGACAGAAAGCGATAACCTTGCAATAAGGGGGATTGCAAGTTCGAATCAGAAAAATGGCAATCACATTATAACTTCCGCAGTAGAACATCACGCTGTCCTTAATACGGTTAAGGATCTTGAAAAGGAAGGATTTGATGTGACAATAATTCCAGTGAATAAATACGGGGAGGTTGATCCGAAAGAAATAGAAAGAGCAATTACCAAAAAAACAATTCTTATTTCAGTGATGCATGCAAATAACGAAATCGGAACCATCCAACCAATAGGTGAAATAGGAAAGACAGCTAAGAAGCATAGTGTCCCATTTCACGTAGATGCGGTTCAGACATTCTGCCACTTGCCAATAGATGTGAAAAGAATGAATATAGATCTTCTTTCTGTTTCTTCCCATAAAATAGGGGGTCCGAAAGGAGTAGGCGCATTATATGTAAGAAAGGGATTAGAAATCAAGCCATTGTTTACAGGAGGCCCGCATGAATTCAACAAAAGAGCAGGGACTGAAAATGTAGCGGGCATAGTAGGGTTTGCTAAGGCTGCGGAAATTGCAAATAAAGAAATGGAAAGAGAAAAAAGGAGATTGGAAAAACTGAGGGACAGAATAATCGATTCCATTCTCTCTTCCGTTCCAGGTTCGAGATTAAACGGCCATCCCAAAAATAGGCTTGCAAACAACGTTAATTTCGGATTCGTGGGAGTGGAGGGGGAAGCGCTTCTTCTTATGCTAGATTCGATGGGGATTTCCGCTTCAACAGGTTCTGCATGCTCTTCCCACAATCTTTCTCCCTCTCACGTTCTTCTTGCTCTTGATCCAGATCCGGTCAAGGCGCACGGCTCGCTTAGGATAACATTGGGCTACAAAACAACAGAAAAGGAAGTCGATTATATAATAAAGGCGATTCAAATCTCAGTAAAGAAAATAAGGGAGATTACTCCCAAAATTGAAGGGGTTACCACATACTAATAACGGTGAGAATATGGCAAAAAGAAGCAAAAAAACTGTGAAGAATTCAAGTAGCTTAACAAATTCTTCTCTTTATACGCAAAAAGTAATGGAACACTTTATGAACCCGCATAATATGGGAGAGATTGAAGATGCGGATTCAGTCGGCGAGGCAGGGAATGCCGTATGCGGAGATGTGATGTATCTGTATCTTAAGATAGAAAAAAACAGAATCAAGGACATAAAGTTCAAGACGCTTGGATGCGCAGCGGCAATCGCAACTAGCAGTATGGTTACAGATATGGCCAAAGGAAAGACATTGGACGAGGCATTGAAAATTACAAACAAGCAAGTAGCCGAAAAGCTAGGTGGCCTTCCAGCAATCAAGATGCACTGTTCTGTTCTCGCGCAGCAGGCGTTGAAAAATGCGATTGAAAACTACTTAAAAAGGAATCTAAAGAAATAATAAGATTTATATACTATGAATTTGTCAATTCCTTATGCAAGAGTTTAAACCCGTTAATTCACAACCAAGAGGCAAGGTAAGCGACATCTATTCGAAGTTTAAGGTTGCGACTGAAGAGATTATAGAAAGTTCATCCAAATACATAGCGAACAATCCAAGGAAAGTGCTAGTCCGAGGCTCTGCAGCCATAGCGTTTGCATTCACATTCGGATACATCGCAGGTGTATATTCCCATATTTCAAGTAAAATCAACTATCTCAACAGCTCATTCTCTTCGCTAGACAGGCAGAATTTGCAAATCATCAAAAAATTGGAAGATCTTTCAGCAATGCAGGCAAGCCTTAATGAGAGGATAGGCAATCTTGAGCGTCATTCAAAGGCAAGATTGGACACAATACAAAATAAAATAGAGTTTCAAGAAGCAAGAAGCGAAGGCGAAAAGCACGAGAAAAAGATAGAAAACAAAAGCAAATGGAAAAAGCTACTCCCATGGAACTGGTTCTGAGACATGGCGGTTTCAGTCTTATTTTTAATTCTTTTTTCATATATCTTATATGTGCCCCTGTAGCTCAGCTTGGATAGAGCGACTGCCTCCTAAGAACATTTTTATGGGGTGTTTCGAAGAAAGCAGTAGGTCGAGGGTTCAAATCCCTCCGGGGGCGCTTGCCGAATCTTCTAATCTTTCGATAGGTATTTAAATATTATTCTATAATTATATTCGAGGCAGATAATATGACAGAAACTCAGTTCAGATCAAGCGTTCAGATTTCGGAGCAGGCGCCGATAAGGAGAGGTTTCGCCAGCGTAGGAAACAGAATTAGAAAATTCGGCTCTTTGATTACAGAAGGGATTTTCAAGGAAAAGCCAAAGTTTACAAAGGAGCAGTTAGAGCAGGCGGAACAGGCATGGATGCGCGGCTGAACAATATTTTCAATAAAGCCGAAAGTCATTAAGCTTTTAAAACTATAGTTGAAACTATTTTTATGACTAAAAAAGAAAGGCGCTCGCAGCACGATCTGTTGCAGATATTTCCAGGTATATTCAAAATAGATGATAAATTAGCAACCCTTAACGCATATCCCGGAAATACCGTTTATGGTGAGAGGCTTATAGACGTTGACGACAAGGAATACAGGCTTTGGGATCCATTCAGATCAAAGCTTGCAGGAGCAATCAAAAAAGGCCTTAAGTCAAGCGGAATAAAAAAAGGAGATTCGATTTTATATCTGGGAGCGGCAAGCGGCACTACATGTTCGCACATTTCAGACATAATAGGTAAAAATGGAATAATCTACTGCGTTGAATTTTCAGAAAGGCCTTTAAGGGATCTCATTTCTGTCTGCGAAGTAAGAGACAATATGATTCCAATTCTTGGAGACGCAAGAAAGCCGCAGGAATTCAAGAAGTATATCGAAGGAAAGGTCGATTTCATATATCAAGATGTTGCGCAGCCAGACCAGATAAGGATATTTAAACTGAATTCAGACATGTTCCTTAAGGATGGCGGAGAAGGATTCATATGCATAAAATCGCAATCTATTGACGTTACTAAAAGCTCAAAAGAGGTTTATAAGGAATCTGTAAAAGAGCTTAAAGAATATGGATTTGAAATTCTTCAGGAAGTGGAGCTTTCGCCTTACGATTTGAATCATCTTTTTGTCCATGTAAAGAAATGAAATTAAAAAAAGAATTCACTCCTTGCATTTTTCTATCTCAGGGTAAAGATAGCAAAACGCATTTTCCATGTAGAGGGGATAAATTACATACTTGCAATCCACTACATACATTGGAGTTGTTGCGGTGCCTATAAAAGTTTCTGCAAATCGCTGGTCCGTTCTTAATTCACCCATTGGATAGCTGTCAGCTACGCATTTTTCAATATTCTCCACTTTTCCATTTGACTGCCTTACGCATTCTTTCAGCTCCGCATCGGTGAGAAAATCTTTCTTTTCGCCATATTTGCTTATGACGCAAGACTTGAAGGTTTTAAAGTAATCTTCGTTTTTGGTACATTCGTAGTACAGCAGCGCCAAATATGCGTTTGAATTCGGATCTTGGTATACGTACTTGTATGTATAAGTAGACAGAATCCTATATGTAGGGCGTATTGAATCGCTGAATTTAGATAAGAAATTATCAATCTCACCGTCATATCTTATAGACCAGGGGTCGTATGGGTCTATGTATATGTCAACAGTCTTTTTACCACCCACACTGCATCCGATTTCACGTCCAATTTCTCTTATAGTGGTAGGCTTTGAAGGTATCACTAAGTTTTGACTTATTTTTGTGATTGTAAAATCATTCGCATTCATTTGTATGTCAAAATTGACTATTCCGTCGCTTGTGTACCCGTTTATATTTATCTTCCATACTCCATTTTCAAGTGTTTTGTTATTTACAGTTATGTTTATCATGCCGTAATAGAGATTTAGAAATTTGACGATTTTGCTGTCAACTATCGAAGAATTTTCTTCTCCAAATGGAATTTTGATTCCAAGAACAAATAGGCCTATTATTATAGCGACAATAGAAAAAAGCAAAATGTAAGGAAATCCTATCCTTTCTTTTATTTTTTCCTTAACCGAATGCACAATCTTTTTTACCTTGCCAATTTTTCCATCTTGCCTTTTTCCTTTAGCCATATTCTCACCTATCATCTGCAATTTTCAGCGAAAAGCATGAGCTCAGACTTAGAATCGAAGCTTCCAACATGAACTTTGGAGTTAGGAATACAGATATAAGTAGGGGTTCCCTCAAGTTCAAATTTAGGCATGCAATTCATAAATTTGATAAGCTGTTCCGCGTTTTCTATATTAATCATTCTCACTCCCTTTTCAGGATTGATCTCTCTAATCCAGGGAGTATTTCTTTGGGAGTATACGCACGTATCGCTGTAGATGTAAACAAGATTTTCACTTATTCCGATTTGTGCTAGGCATTCACTCATGGTCTTTCCTGCAGAATAGTTGACAACCACTGAAGCATTGAACCAGCTTTGACTTTCGGCAGCAGAATCATTTTCCGCAGACATCAAATAAATTCCAGCAAGGAATACAAGCAGCAAAATTGCCGTTAGGACAATCAGGTATCCATTAAAGATATGCTTTTTGCTCTGATTTTTCGCTTGTTTTTCAGTCATTTTTTGCGGCATTTTTTGCGCCTTTCCTTTGCCTTTTATCTTTCGCTTCATATTTTTACTTGCATATAAAGAATTAAAAATATTAAAGAATATAAAACAAGAAACACTGCTTAGGAAGTAATTATTTAATAATTTTGCTTACATATTATTTATTGCATTTGCTCATTTGCCCCACCGTAGCTCAATCTGGCAGAGCATCTCGCTGTAGTCCAGCCTGTCAGATTCCCTGGCAGTCGTTTTGTAGAAACGAGAGGGTTGCTGGTTCAAATCCGGCCGGTGGGATTTAAGACGCTTGGGTGGTGTAGTGGTCTAGCATTGCGGCCTGTCACGCCGCCGACCCGGGTTCGAATCCCGGCCCAGGCGCTTTTTATCACTAAAGTTTCATCGTTTTATTAACAAAATCTATTTATACTTTGAAAACGTTATAATTGACATGGACGAAAAGGAGCTAAGGCTTGAAAATCTGCGTGCCCTCTTTGGGGAAAATTTTAGTCTAATTTCCAAGCAAGATCTTAAGGCTCTGGAAAGCACAAGGATCAGAACGATCAATTCTTCGTATTCTTTGCTTTCAGGAATTGGTTTAGACGACAAACGGATAATCAAAAATGCGCGTCTGCTGTGCTTAAATCCAATCCGCATATTGCGCAACTATATGTTTTTGACCTGTGAGCTAAAGATCAAGAAAGAAGAGATATGCGCGCAGCCTTCGCTCTTAGGCAGGGATTTGAACACTCTTAAAAATAACTACATTCTTATTCAGAGGTTCTTGAAACCGGATTCCGGAAAAAAGATTTCATCGCTATTGAGCATGAACCCAAACACAATTATGAAAAATTTCAATTTCCTTTCTTCAAAATTAGGCATTTCGTTAGAAAGTACGAATTCCCACCTCGAACTCCTAACCTTAAGCTCGCAAACTGTGAAATATCGATGGCAAAAACTGAGGAGACTATTCAGCCAAAATAAGATAAGAAGCCAACCAGTAATACTGACTTACTCATCTAAGAATATTGACGGAAACAGGGAGTTTATGGCCTTATACGGCATTAGGCCAGACATTGTTTGTCTGTATGGAACTTCGCCTGCGCTCAAAAGGAAAAAGATTTTATGGATCTCAAAAAACATATTCAATTCAGATATTCTTAAAGGCTATGAAAAGCAAGAGGCGATCAGAAAGGCAAAAGAGTTTGTTTCAAAGTATCCTTCATTAACCTTGTATCCAAGCATATCGCAGCTTGAAAAAAGAATCAAAAAATTAAAATTGATGGCTTTAAAAGTTAGTTAGCCTAAGAGTAAATGCCGGAAGGGCATTCTCCTTCGGTCCAGTATTCGACCTTTTCATCCATGCATGCAAAGCACGCATTGGAGTAGGTTGCAGCGCAAGGATATCTGACGCACTTTATCGGCTGACTAAACCAGCCGCATACCGGCTCATAAACAGCGATGCACACCTCCGCTTTCCTTGATTCCGGAGTGCAGTAATTTTTTGCAAGGTTTGTTTTTCCTGAATCTTGCTCTTCTTTTTGTCCGTTATTTACGGAAGTGAGCGCAGAGGTTATAATTATTGACACGGCAAAAATCACAATTAAGAGATAAATTAATATTTTCACGCTCTTTTTTTCCAAAAGGTTGGAAAATACGCTTTTGCCATCATTTTTCATTTCTTTTGCCATCTTTTTCATAATGCACTCACCTATAAACATTTACAATTTTAGCGTCTGGAAATGCGATTTGTCTTTATTCCAGCCACTTCATTAAATCTTCATGTCCCATGCAATTTAAAATGTTTTTTCTTTCGCACCATCCTCTTCTTGCGACCGCAATCCCGTACTCCATATAGCCCAAATGATCAATCGCATGTGAGTCTGTATTTATGCACAGCATTGTTCCATAGTCCCTTGCCTTTCTAACATATACGTCATTTAAGTCAAGCCTTAATGGAAAGGAGTTGATCTCCATCGCAATCCTTCTATCTCTGCAGATTTCAAATATCCGGTCAAGGTCAACTTCGTACGGCATTCTTTCATTTATCAATCTGCCGGTTGGATGCGCAAGAATCTTAACGTATTTGTTCTCCAATGCCTTTGTTATTCTTTTTGTCATTTCCTCTTTAGATGATTTGAATCTAGAATGGACAGCGGCTATAACATAATCAAGCCTTTTCAATATGTCATCTCCGTAGTCGAGGCTTCCATCTGGAAGGATGCTGACTTCCGAGCCGTGAAGAATTTTTATTCCTTTAACTTTCCTTCGTATCTCATTTATCGCTTCAATCTGTTGCTCGATTCTTTTTTCATCCAAACCATTAGCAATTCTCTCTGATTTTGAGTGGTCGGATATTCCGATGTATTCGTATCCGATTTTCTTTGCCGCATTTGCCATTTCCTCTATGCTTGCGGTGCCTTCGGACCAGTCAGTATGTACGTGCAGGTCTCCTTTTATTTGGCTTAACTCCACTAATTCAGGCAGCTTATTTATCATTGCCGCCTGAATCTCACCCTTGTTTTCTCTCAATTCTGGCGGTATCCACTCCATTCCAAGTTTTGAGTATACCTCTCTTTCTTCCTTACCTGCGATTTGCTTGTCGCCCTTAAACAAGCCGTATTCATTTAATTTCATCCCTTTGGCTATCGCAAGCTTTCTTAATTCAATGTTGTGTTCCTTGTTTCCAGTAAAGTACTGCAGAGCAGCTCCGAACGAATTTGATTCGATTATTCTTAAGTCGACTTGAATATCGTATTTTCCTTTTCTTATCATTACCATAGATTTCTTTTCTCCCTTTGCAAGAATATTTGTCACGCCTTGAAGCGCTACAAATCTATCCATCACTTCTTTGCTATGTCCCTCAATCTCTGCGAGTATGTCTATATCCCCTATGGTTTCAACCATTCTTCTTACAGATCCAGCGATTTCTATCCTTTTCACTCCTTTAACATTTTTTAGCTCTTGAACTATCTCTCTTGCTATCGGTAGAGCAACGCCAAGCATTATTCTTTCCTTTCCTTTCTTTATCATTTCAATTGACTTTAGAATGTTCTTCTCGCTTTTTTCTTTGAATCCCTCCAACTTAGCAATTTTTCCTTCTCTTGCAGCCTTTTCGAGCGCATCTATCGAATCGATTTTCAGTTCTTTATAAAGCCTAATCGCTTTTTTGGGCCCCAATCCCTGAAGTTCCATTATTTCTCTCAATCCCTTAGGTATTTTTTTCTTCAGTCTTTCATATTCTGCGACCCTTCCGGTAAGCAAATATTCCTCAGTTTTCTTTGCGATAGCCTCGCCTATACCGGGAATCTCCATTAAGGCGTTTATCCCACCCCTTTTATATACTTCTTCGATTGGCTCAGAAAGGGTTTCTATAGATCTTGCCGCTTTCCTGTATGCAATCGGTTTCCATTGAACATTCTGGAGCTCGAGTATGTCAGCCATTGCATAAAAAATCGCTGCGATTTCCAAATTCTTCATAATTCAGTTTGTGTTGTTGGCTTTAAATATTTTATGCTGTTAAATTATATGTTTTTATGCCGATTGATTGTGAGAATATGAAAGCGAGATTACCAGACGGTTCTTCACTTGAGTTCAATCCCGGAGAAACCGGGTTTGATCTTGCAAGCAAAATGGGAAAAAAGCTTGCTAGCGACGCAATAGCATGCGCAGTCAATGGAAAAGTAACAGATCTCAATCAGCAGCTGACTTCTGATTGCGAGTTCAAAGTTTTGACTTGGAGGGATCAAGAAGGAAAGGAGGTTTTCTGGCATAGCGCAAGCCATGTTATGGCCAAGGCAGTGAAGAGGCTGTATCCAGATGCGAAGCTTGCGATAGGTCCTGCAATTGAGGGGGGCTTTTACTATGACTTTGATCTTGACCATACTTTCACTCCGGATGATTTTAAGCTTATAGAGCAGGAATTTAGGAGAATAGTGGAAAGAAATGAAAAGTTTGAGAGGAAAGAGATCCCAATTAAGGATGCTAAAAAGATATTTGCTGAGAGGAAGGAAAAGTACAAGCTTGAGATGCTGGAGGAGTTGGAACAGCTAGGTGAACAAACTGTTTCAGTTTATTATACAGACAATGACTTTTTGGACCTTTGCAAGGGGCCGCATCTTCCATCGACTGGAAAGCTGAAGGCGTTTAAGGTGATGAAAAACGCAGGAGCCTATTGGAGGGGAGATTCAAAAAACAAAATGCTGCAGAGGCTTTATGCGGTTGCATATCCCGAGCAGAAAATGCTTGACGATCATCTGAAGTTTCTAGAAGAAGCGGAAAAAAGAGACCACCGAAAGCTAGGGCGAGAGCTTGGGATTTTCATGACTCACGATTACGCCCTTGCAGGAAGCCCGTTCTTCTTGCCGGCCGGAGTGGTCATTTATAACGAGCTGCAAAAATTCTTAAGGGAAGAGTATCTGAAGAGAGGATATAATGAGGTAATAACTCCGCAAGTGTTTAAGAAAGCACTTTGGGAAACCTCCGGTCACTGGCAGCATTATAGGCAGAACATGTTTTCATTTGAAATCGATGGGGAGGAGTATGCATTAAAGGCGATGAATTGTCCTTCGCATCTTCTTATGTTCAATTCGTCCTCGCACAGCTATAAAGAGCTCCCTTACAGAATAGCGGATTTCGGCCAGCTTCATAGGAATGAGTTAGGCGGGGTTCTTGGCGGACTGACGAGAGTCACCAAGTTTGCCCAGGATGACGCCCATATTTTCGTCACTCCCGATCAGCTTGAGGACGAAATAACCGACTTGCTAGGGTTTATAAAATACGTCTACGGGGATTTGTTTGGATTCCAGTATAAAATGAAGCTCTCAACAAAGCCTGAGGGCGCTATGGGCGATCCACAGCTGTGGGAGAAGGCAGAAGAGGCCTTGGCAAACGCGTTGAAAAGAAATGGAATCGATTATACTATCAATCCTGGAGACGGTGCATTTTATGGTCCCAAGATAGATGTGGACATATCAGATGCATTGAATAGGCCATGGCAGTGCGCCACTATTCAGCTTGATTTCCAGATGCCATTGAGATTCAACGCAACTTATGTGGATAAGGATGGAACAAGGAAACCCGTTATTATGGTTCATCGTGCTATTCTTGGAAGCATGGAGAGATTTATTGGCATATTGATTGAGCATTATGCAGGAAAGTTTCCAACCTGGTTATCGCCAATTCAGGCTATCCTTCTTCCATTGACAGACGATCAGGTGGAATTTTGCAGACAGCTTGATAAAAAAATGAAGG
This sequence comes from Microcaldota archaeon, assembly GCA_026413625.1. Lineage (GTDB taxonomy): Archaea > Micrarchaeota > Micrarchaeia > CABMEP01 > CABMEP01 > DTQF01. The sequence goes on along the minus strand of JAOAKO010000005.1, from coordinate 10,224 downwards.
AAGAAGGAATCAGATCGGAGCTTGATGCAAGAAACGAGAAATTAGAGGCAAGGATAAGAGACGCCCAACTTAGAAAGATACCTTACATAATAACCATAGGAAAAAGGGAAACCGCTGCGAATAATCTATCGATCAGAAAAAGAACAGGTGAAGTTTCATCAATTTCTGTTGATGAATTTTTGAAAAGAATAAAAGAAGAAATAAAAACAAGGTCAAAGGAGCTAAATGTTATTTAACTTTTCTTCTTTTCCACCATAGGGTAGACAAAGCTGAACGCCACTAATAGAATTCCTACTGCAATAAGGATTGCTGCCTGCGTCAGTATACTTCCAAATATTGGGGAAAGGAAGTCGATTATGTTGGTTACAGTCAGCATTTGCTGCGAAGACGCAACCTCCATTTGAGACACTGTTTCTCTGATTATATTCGGAAGGAAAAACGAAGCTGCAGCCAATATTATTCCGGTTGCCAAGACCGGCCATCCGAGTACTTTTGCGAATTCCTTTAGGTTTAAGGTGAGTAGGAATAGCAATGCAACTATGGCGATTATTCCCATCAGCAAATACGAGATAGCCGATTTGAACATCAGTATATTTGATTTTAAGTCTGCCAATGCAGTCTTCGTTCCAGGCGCAAAGGTTTCCATGTCTAAAGGATCGGGAATTGACTTTACAGCATCAAGCTCGTTTGCGAATGCAATAGCCGCGGATTGAGACAATCCGATTTTTTCCGTAATCATATTTGCAATTCCTTCAGCTATCTTAGGCCTTATAGAAATTGATAAATTCACTCCTTTTGTTTCATCGTTAAGGTACCACATCAGATTTCTAATATTTCTATTGATTTCACTCCTTACCCATTCACGCGTTATAGACTTTGACATTGCACTTCTCACGTCGGATTCGCTTATTCCATATGTGGATAATTCTTGCTTTGGTATCTGCGATGCGATTATGTCAAGGAGTCCGTTATGCATTTTTATATACAGTCCAGTTTTTTCAAATTGAGTTTCATAATAATTTTGGTTAAGTAAATTTGACTGTATTGCATTCATTATTATATAACTTGGCAATGCAGCCATTAGAACCAATACAAGTACTCCTGTAATAAATCCTTTGACAAGATCGATAACACCCATTATTTCACCATTTGATTAAAGATAAATTGCTAATTGTTAATCTAAATTTATATAGTTTTCTTTTCAATATTAATCTATGGCGGAAGATGACGAGAAAAAAGAGGTATTGGACGCAGAGGCGTATTACGAAAAGGGAAACTACTACTACGAACAAGGCGACTATGACAGGGCAATTGAGAACTATAATATGGCAATAATACTTAATCCTAAATTTCTAGAGTGCTATTTTAATAGGGCTCTTTGCTACTACAACAAAAAGAATTATGACAAGGCAATAGATGACTACACAAAAGCGATAGAGATTGATCCAGACAATCCGATGATTTATAATAACAGAGGAGATGCATATTACAGAAAGCAGGATTTTGAGAGGGCGATTGCAGATTACAATAAGGCAATAAGCATCAATCCAGAATATCTTAAAGCTTACTATAATAGGGGACTTGCCTATGCATCAATGCAGGATTACGAAAGCGGAGTGGAGAACTTTACAAAAGTTATCGAGCTAGATCCGAATTTTGTCGAAGCTTACAACGCGCGAGGCCTGGCATACGAGTTCCTTGAGAAGTATGACGAGGCGATAGCAGACTATCAGAAGGCCCTTGAAATTAACCCTAATTTTACAGAGGCTCAGGAACATCTGGCAGCTGCACAGAAAAAGAAATCAGAAAAGGAAGCTTCAAGCGGAGAAGGGGTTTCTGCAGTTAAATTCATGGCAAAGCCGAAAGTTACATTTAAGGATGTAGTGGGGATGGATAATGTAAAGGAGCTTATTAGGGAATACATCGTTTATCCTCTAAAAGATCCAGATTTGGCAAGAAAATACGGAAAGTTCGGAGGAGGAGGAGTTCTATTTTACGGCCCACCCGGATGCGGTAAAACGTTCATAATGAAGGCTGCTGCGGGAGAGGTAGGCGCAAACTTTCTTAACGTTAAACTCAGCGACGTATTGGATATGTATGTAGGTAACACTGAAAAGAATATAAGAAACATTTTTGAAGCTGCAAGAAAAGCATCGCCATGCATCATATTCATAGATGAAATTGACGGTTTGGGCGGAAGGAGAGAGCAGATGAAGGAATCCGGCCAGTATATGAGAATGGCCGTAAACCAGCTGCTTTACGAAATGGATGGGGTCGAGGCAAGAAACGAAAATGTTCTAGTGGTTGCAGCAACAAACTCGCCATGGGATGTTGATCCCGCATTAAGAAGAGCTGGAAGATTTTCAAAGCTGATTTATGTCGGAGAGCCAGATTACGCTTCAAGAAAGGCCATGTTTCAGTATTATGCAAAAGGAAGGCCTGTTTCAAAGAATGTGGATTGGGACAGATTGGCAAGGGCTACAGAGGGATTTTCTTCTTCTGACATCAAGGCGATTAGCGACGACGCGGCAGCGATTCCTTGGATTGAGGCTTTAAAGACAGGGAAGCAGAGGGAAATTACCATGAAGGATTACATTGAGGTTCTAGACCCGTTAGCTGCAGATCCCATAAAATATCTTTTGGCGGCTAAAAAACCGAAAGGTAAAAAGTCCTCTCTTCCGCCCTGGTACGAAAGCGCAAAGAAAGAGATTGGAAAGCAAGAAGAGGTTGAAACTGTCGACGGAAAGGAAATTAAGAGAGTGAAAGAGCCGAAGATGCCTCCCGGAGAAAGAGAGTATTTCAAAGAGCTGATAGACCTGATAGAGAGCAGAAACAAGCCTCACAACAAATTTTTGCTTTGGTTGTGGAGAAAATCCGCCATTTATCAAGATTACATAGCGCCTTTTCTTATAGCTGGAGTGGTTTATATACTCTATCTGACATTCCAGGCCTCTCTAGGATTTTAGTTTCCAATAATTATTTCGTTATGGTGATTACATGATTGGAATAAATCGGCTAAATGCCATTCCAATAGATTTAAGAAATTTTGAAATTGTCGAAAGAAAAGGTTTAGGTCATCCCGATACGCTCACTGACGGAATAATAGAAGAGATAAGCAGGCAACTTTCAATAGAATACCTTGACTATTTCGGTAAGATCCTGCATCACAATGTAGACAAGGCGATGATAACCGGCGGGGCAACGCATGTTGAATTCGGAGGGGGCCATTTTTTGAAGCCGATTGAAATAACCCTGAGCGGCAGGGCAACATCTCAGATAGGATCCACAATTATTCCGGTCACTCAAATAGCGATCAAGGCTACGCACGCCTACTTGAAAAAGGTTGCAAGAAACCTTGGAGAATACGACTATGTGGTCGAGTCAAAAATTTCGCAGGGGTCAAGGTCTTTGACCTCTTTAGTAGGCCCAAAAATGCCAAGGTCAAACGATACCTCCATTTGCGTTGGCTATGCCCCTCTTTCCGTGCTTGAAAGAACAGTATTAAACACCGAAAAGGAGTTAAATTCAAGTTCGTTTAAGGCAAAATATCCGGAAGTTGGGGAGGACATCAAGATCATGGGATGCAGAAGCAGAGCAGGCGGAAGAGATACAATCGAGCTAACAATCGCAGCTGCGTTTGTATCGAAACATATCAAATCGCTTGAAGACTATATTTCTAAGAAGGAAAGGCTCAGGGATAATGCAAAAAAAATCGCTGAAAGAATCGCCGGAAGCGAATACGAGATTATAGTCAACGTTAACACAGCCGACAAGGGAGACAATGTTTATCTTACCCTTACTGGATTGAGCTGCGAAATGGGAGACGACGGAAGCGCAGGGAGAGGAAACAGGGCTAACGGTCTAATTTCGCCTATGAGAATAATGACTATGGAAGCGGTTGCAGGAAAGAATCCGGTAAGCCATATTGGAAAAATATATTCCGTAGTTGCGAACAGAATAGCTAACGACATCTGCGAACTCGGAGCGCAGGAGTGCAACGTTTATCTTCAATCAAAAATAGGCCATCCAATTAATAAGCCGGCCGCTGCAATAGCGGATGTCGTTTGGGATGAAGAAAAAATCAAGAAAAATGAATATAAAATAAAATCTGTCTTTAATGAGCACTTAGACTCAATACCTGAGCTGACAAACGAATTCATTAAAGGCAGGGTTTTTGAGTTGTAAGCGCAATCAAGGCAACAAAAAATCATGCCAAAACGTGCAAAATCTCAATTGGAAAGATTTATATATTTCATTTGTTTTCTCTTTAACATGAACAGGAAAGAGTATAATATTAGAATAGAGCCAATAGGTTATAATCCATACCTATTTTCCATAAGAGAACCGAAGAAAGAGCACATACTAATGCCTCCATTGGGGCAGTATGTAAAGGTTGAGGATGCAAATACCAGATTTATTATCAAAAGCGACCATTATAAACAGTTTCTTGACGGCCAGCATAATTTTAAGGGCCACATATCTTTGGCTCCGAAGACAATGAACATAGTTCAGCATGCGGAAGTGATTTGTCCGGATTGTAAAGTTAAAAAGCTTAAATACGTTCTCAAGTCCGGCACAAAGGAAAGAATAGAAAAGGAATTTAACAACTACATCAGTCTCCATTCGCTGTCACAAGGAATGACCCTGTATCCAATCGGTTATATTATAGATAAAAATTCAGACTCTCCGGCTTCAAGTTTTCTCTTTACAAAATTGGAAACAGACGTAATCCCTCTTTCCGCGATCGAGTTTAGGAATCTTATAAAGGAAGACAGAATGAACTATATAAGGGCGTCTGCAGAATTGCTTGCGCTTATCCATTATAACGGCTACACGCACAACGATCCTAAGCTGAAGAATTTTTTGCTGAAGAAAGCAAACGAGAGGCTTATGATAATCGATTTGGTCAAGATGAACTATTCAAGAGCAAGATTGGTTTTAGATATGGAACATGTTTTAAGTTCTCCTAAGATGCAGGCCATCAGATACGATTTTCTTAATTTCCTAGGCAATGCAGCATATTCTGGAATGATAAGCGACTCTAGCGACATTGTTTATTTCATAAAGAGTTATGTTAAATACCAATCCGCCCTCTCGGAAGGCAATCTGAAAAAAGGAAAGCCGCACGAGGTCAGCAGATTTATTGGCGATCTGCTGAGTGCCATATCGCTGCATAAAACCGATAAAAACATAGCAAACCTGATAAGCGTAATTAAAGGCAAAGATGAAGAAGAAGTTACTAATTGCAAGGATCCGAATCAACTCACGTTCAATTTTAAGATAACTAAAGGCAATTCGTTTGATAACGGGTGAACACATGGCAGAATATAAGGATATGAACAATAAGAGGATGAGGAGTGAAAATGATTTAAACGAAGACAAATTCGGATTTAACGACGATAACACGTTCAAATGCAATCCTAAGTTTAACGGACTGATAGAAGGTCCACTTTCAGGTTCGTCACATGACAGAGTGGTTCATTCATTAGTTGAGATGTTCGATCACAGCCCCGAGATAAGGCACGGCGCATTCGACAAAATAAAATCGACCGGAAGACTTGCGCTGCCTACTTTGTACGGAATTCTATTGGACGAAAACGTTTTAACTTATATCTGCGGGAAAACATTGGGGTTCAAGCGGAAAGAAATACCTGAAAAGATTAAGGATAACGAGATACGGGATAAGATGGAGAGCAGGAAAGTGATACTAAAGATGGACGCGGTTCTTCTAGTCTCAAAAATAGTGGTCGGCCTTGACTATGAAGAAAAGAACAGGGCAGCATCTGTTTTCCAATATCTTCTGACTCACGAAAAAAACAGCGAAGTGATTTATTCAGTCATACTTTCTTCAGAAAGACTGGGAGATGCAGGCTTGATCCTTCTCCCGACAATCAATGAGATTGCTAAAAATTCAAAAAACAGCCAAAAAATCAGAAACCAGGCCATATCTTTTATAGCGAAGGCGTCCGAATACAGCAAAAATTCAATCAACGTTTTGATAAACATTTTGAAAGACAAGAATGAAAGCCTGGATATAAAAAAGAATGCAGTTATGTCTCTCGAAGAGTACGCGGATTCAGTTAATAAAGAAAAAATAGAGGAACTGTTTACAATAATCCTCAGCGAATTGGAAGCGAACGATGACTTTGAATTTACAAATAAATGCATAAGTCTCCTGTCCGCATGCAAGAGCAAAATTCTTGAATACTTAATACCGCTGATAAAGGACAGGAATAGGAGCGTTAGGATACGAGAGTGCGCATGCTTCGCATGTTTCGGAGTTGCAAAGAAGGATTTTAATCTCGAAGACTATGTTCTTTCGTCTTTCCATGAAATTATCGATGAATTAAAACCAGATATCTATTACTTAAGCGTTACAGATGACGACGTTAAAATATACAATCTTTTAGTAGATCTTGCAAAGAAGTTGAGCTATTAAGAATATTAAATTTTATATAAAAAGAGTGGTAAAATGATGAAAAAAAGAAAGAGAAAAGAAGTGCTTGGAATAATTATTTCAAGCGAAGATAAGAGAGACATCGGAAGAATCGTGAAATTCTCTCCAAAAAGATTGGATAAAATCGAAAAAAGGAGTAAAATAAAAAGAGAGGACTTCCTTAATCCTGCCCATGAAGAAATAATGAAGTTGTATAAAAGATACTATTCAGGTAAGAAGTTCAAATGAGCAAGCAAAAATAGGAAATTTGCCGTTAGCTGAACCAGCTGTCAAGCTTGGTCTGGCTTTTTCCTTCTTCTTTTTTCATTATTCTGTCAAGCGCGCCCTCCACCCTTTCTATCATGAACTCATGCTCTCCGCATAGGAAGTCTATTATCTCATCTTTTTTCGGATCTCTAAACTGAATTGAAGGTTCTTGCTTCGGCTTAGGCGGATTCAAGAAAAATCGCTCTATCTCCTCTAGCTCAACTTTGTTTTCTTCATATATTTCGGAGGCCTTGGCCTTCTCAAAGCATTCTTTAAGCGATGACGACTCCTTTGCTATAGCAACGCCTTTTTTTGGCCCTATGCCCTTTATACCTTCAAAATAATCTGTCCCAATCATCATTGCAGCCCATATCATCTGATTGCGCGTCATCCCAATTGCAGAAAAGGACTCATTTGCGTCTATTAGTTCCGGCTCAACTTCAACCCAAACACCCTTTCCCGGGAGCTTTCGCCTTCCGCTTAATGTTATGTTTCTGACAAGCCTATTTGCTCCGAAAAGTAGCGAGTCGTAATCCTGAGAGCCTACGGCATAAGCCATTCCTTCGCTTACCAGCCTTGCGGCCTCAGCCTCTCCTTCGCTTGGCGCCATCACAACCGGAACCCCCATCAGCTCAAGCATTTTCTTTGACTCTTCTACTATCTCCTCTGTCATTTTTACCGTTGCCTGAGCATAAGTCTTTAATTCCGTTTCTCCCCTTGCGATTGCCTCCTCCAGTCTTCTTTGTGCCTGAGCCTTTATTTCCTGCCGTTTCTCTATTGTTTTTATCTTAAATTTTGGAGGTTCGCCATCAAATATAAAAATAGGCTGGATGTTCATTTCAAGAAGCTTTGACACCCTATACAATAAACCAGACAGATGGCTCGTTACCCTTCCTTTACTGTCCATTAACGGCGTTCCGTCCTTTTGCCTTATTGTGGTTAAGAATTGATATATCATGTTGTATGAATCAATTGCTATTCTTCTGCCCTCAAGACTCTCCAATTTTATAGGCCGCTTGATTAGCACGTTCCCGATATCAACTCCCATAAAACCAACTTTATTTCATTTTTTTCCTTTCTTTTTGATTTCTATTACATCCCCAAGCGTTATCTCCTCATCACTTTCTATGCTCTTTTCATCTTTTGATACAACCACTTCTTCTAAAAGTTTTATGTTAAAGAATTTTTCAATCTTTCTCGCAACTTTCTCATCCGGAATCGTTTCATCCCTTTCTATCCTGTCTATATACGATTCCTTTTCTGCTATCGCAGCAGCAAATTGCTTAAGCGTCAATCCTCTTTTTTCCCTTTCTTTCCTAATGATCTCGGCAAAGTTGTCAACAACTTCCAGCTCGACTTCGCTCTTTTCAACCTTTGCGGGCCTTGCGGATTTTTCGTTTTCTTCCTTTATCATGGCCAATACCTTTCCATGCTTTGAGCATCTTTCGCAGACATTCATCCTTACTCCTTCAATTGAAGCAATTAAATTTGCATTAGGCCTTCCGCACAATTCGCAATCCATGATTACACCTTATCTGCTAATTTATTTTTCGTAAGTAGTTTTTATAAATTTAAGTATAAAATATTATTCATGAGATTGACAGATTTATGCGGAATGGAATCATGCAAGCTTGCAGCCACGGTAATAGTTTCCTTTCTTTTATTCATATTAATCCTTACGAGCGATGCCTCAGGCTTTCTAAAAGGAATCATTTCAATCGCCCTCCTGTTAGTAACAGGATTAATAATAAGGAGCATTACAAAAGCAGACGGATGGAGCGGCTTTCTAATGCTAAAAATCAAAGAAGGATTGGACTTCATAAATTGGGCCAATAGGGTTTTCGGAAAATGGATGGATCAGGTATCCGATTTCGGACTTGTTTTCGGATTTGGGGTTTCAAGCCTAAGATTGTTTCCGCATATAGAAAAAAAGACAGTAATTATTTCACTTGCTATACTATTATTATTCTCTCTATTTGTTTCCCCATTTATAACTGTCATTGCTTTGTCCGCAATCGAGCTGCCCCAGACAGATGTGCCACAGTCAAGCTCAAATGAAATTGCTATCGCGTCTCTTTTAGTTCTTATCTTAATCGGGTTCGCAGGTTTTGTAGCCCTCGGATTGTTAAGCAAAGCAGTTTCGGTTTTATATTCTGTTTTTTTGTTTGCATTCGGAGTCGCGCAAAAGATAGATTCTACCCCGGGAGTTTCATTTATAATCCCAGGAATAACAATTCCTCTTTTAGAAGGTGCGATTGCATTGGTTCTTTTATTGGTGATACATGAGGGAGCCCACGGGATTGAAGCTATTCGTTCAAGAGTAAAGATTAAGTCGTCCGGACTTTTGCTATTCGGTTTTATTCCCGTAGGGGCTTTTGTGGATATAAATGAGAATGACCTTTTAAAAAGGCAGGCCAAGCATAAATTGAGAGTTGCAGCTGCAGGCGCAGCATCGAACATAGTAGCCACCATAATATTCTTTATTCCGACTTTGATTTTGCTTTTTGCACTGCCTGGCTTTTATTCAGATAAAGTTGCAATAATCGGTTTTAGCAAGAACATAGCTGAATTAAACGTTACGCCGGGAACACAATTATATTCCATAAACGGAGTGGAAATCAATTCATTAACTGATTTTAACATGGCTAAGAAAACTTTGAAACCGAATTCTTCAGCCGTCTTGGAGACAAGCAAAGGTACCTTTGATGTTAAAACAGGGGAAGACGGAACATTAGGCATTATAGTCTCTCCTGAGATCAAAGAGGAATTTTGGTGGATAAGATCTCTGTACCTGGTGTTTGCACTTCTAACAGTGCTCAATTTCTTTGTAGGAGTGATCAATCTTCTTCCTGTTCAGGCATTTGACGGCCATAGAATACTTCAGGATTCAATGAAGAACAAAAGAATTGTTGATATAATTTCTTACACTGTACTATTTGCGCTTATATTGAATTTAGTTCCTTGGGTCTGGAGTTAGGGTGAGACGATGAAGAAAACAAGATTTTGGTATCCGTTGAAAAATTTTAAGCTATTTTTCGTGTTCCTATTATTTACGTTAACGTTCTCTTTCGCAGTATCTTGCGGAGATACAATCACAACAGACACAACCCTAACAAGCGACCTCACCTGCAGCGGCACAGCCCTTTACATCGGAGCAAATAACATCGTGCTAGACTGCGACGGTTACACGATCACTCACACAGGTAGCGGAAATGGCATTGACTTAAGCGGAAGATCAGGAGTAACCATAAAGAATTGCATAATAGAAGGAGAAAGCAATAATTCTTGGAATTATGGCATCTACCTCTACTCCAGCTCCTCCAACTCCCTCTCCAACATCACCACTTACAACAACGGGCTGGGCATCTTTCACGTTTCCGGCTCCTCCAACTCCCTCTCCAACATCACCACTTACAACAACGGGCGGGGCATCGCCATACAATCCGACTCCAATTCCAACTCCCTCTCCAACATCACAGCTTACAACAACAACGGCGATGGCATCTACCTCTCTTCCAGCT
>JAOAKO010000004.1 GCA_026413625.1 Microcaldota archaeon | reverse complement strand
TCTCTGGTCTCGTGGGCTCGGAGATGTGTATAAGAGACAGATATAATATCGGACTGTATATGACTCTGGACTTTATATTAATCTTCGGAGCGATTTCATTTTCATTTATTATCGGAAGCGTCAGCGGACTGCTTCCTGCAATGCAGGCTGCAAGGATGAAGCCTGCAGAGAGCTTGAGATACGAATAAAGATTTAAATGCAAAATGGTAGGAATATGGCATCATTTGTTTATTACTTGAATTTGGCTTTGCGAACCTTTAGGCACAAACCAACTCGTTCTTGGCTTACTGTTATCGGCATATTTATAGGCATAACTGCATTGATTGCTCTTATTTCTGTTGGGCAAGGCCTTCAGGAAACAATTGATAAACAGTTCTCAATGCTAAATCCAAATGCACTCTATATATTTCCAGGAAGCGGATTTTATGGAATACTTGCTGCAACAGTCGGATCTGTCCAAATGACAGACCATGACATAAAGGTTATTCAAAAAGTCAATGGAATTGAAAAGGTGGCAGGGTTTGCAGCAGTCCTAGCAGGAATAGAAAGCGGAAGTGAAATAAAATATGCGTTTTTGATAGGCTACGAACCAAGCGAAATAAGCCTAAGGGAAATAAGTTCAATATCGATCGAAAAGGGAAGAGAATTGCAAACAAGCGATGGATACAAAGCGGTCGTAGGTTGGCTATATGCAAACGGAGATGTATTCAAGAAAAAACTTACTGTAGGAGACGAGATTACAATAAAAGGAAAGAAGTTCACAATTGTAGGAATTGCCGAGAGAGTTGGAAGCGAAGAAGACGACAAACAGGTTTACATCCCTCTCTCAACGATGAAAGAGATCTACGGAGACATCGGATATATGACTATCTGGGCCACAGTAAAGGAAACGTACCCCATAGAAACGGTTGCAGAACGAGTAAAAGTTGCATTAAGAAAGGACAGAGGGCTTAAAGAAGGAGAGGAAGATTTTACAGTACAAACTCCGCAACAGTTATACGAAACATACGGCGCAGTGATATCTATTGTTCAGATAATTGTGATCGGAATTGCCGCAATCTCTCTTGTCGTTGGAGGAATCGGAATAATGAATACGATGTATACCTCTGTATTGGAAAGAACAAGGGAGATTGGAATAATGAAGGCAGTAGGGGCGAGAAACAGAGACATAATGATTATATTTCTGATAGAATCCGGAATACTTGGATTGGTTGGAGGTGCTCTTGGAATTGGAGCTGGCATATTGATAAGCAAGGGAATAGAAACGATCACTCTTCAAACAGGGTATCCTTTTGGAGCCTCCACCCCATTATGGTTAATAATAGGTGCATTGGCATTTTCATTCATAGTTGGAAGCGTCAGCGGACTGCTTCCTGCAATGCAGGCTGCAAGAATGAAGCCTGCGGAGAGCCTAAGGGTATAGAATAAGGTGAAGTTATGAAAGCGGGCAAAGAAAAGGTTTTTTCTAAGGAAAAAATACCGATAATTGAATTGCAGAACGTCAGAAAAACATACCAGATGGGGGATGTTAAGGTTAACGCATTGTGTGGAATTGATCTTAAGATATACAAGGGAGAATTTGTTGCAATAATCGGCCATTCCGGTAGCGGCAAAAGCACATTAATGAATATGATTGGAAGCCTTGATCTACCCACAACCGGCAAGATAAAACTTGATGACATTGATATTACAACTCTTAGCGAAAGCGAGCTTGCGCAATGGAGGGGAAAGAAAATCGGATTTGTTTTTCAATCTTTCAATCTTATCCCAACACTAACTGCCATTGAGAATGTGATGCTTCCACTCATGTTTAAGGACATCACAGCTGAGGAAGCGAGAGAGAGAAGTAAAAAAATGTTGGAAAGGGTTGGTATGGGACATAGGATAAATCATCTCCCTAAAGAATTGTCTGGAGGAGAACAACAAAGAGTTGCTATCGCAAGAGCGCTTGTTGTTGAGCCGGAAGTTATACTGGCAGACGAACCGACAGGAAATATAGACTATAAAAGCGGACTTGAAATAATGGCACTGCTCACAAAATTGAACAAGGAGGATGGCAGAACTGTTATAGTTGTGACGCATGAAAGATTCGTTGCAGAACATGCGGACAGAATAGTGGAACTTCAAGATGGCAAAATAATACGCGATTCGAAAAACCATGAGTTTGATTTCAACAATATAAAAAGAAAGTAAATAAAAAATAGCAAAAGAGGAAAAAGAGGATTATGAAATATTTAAGAATATTCATGCACAATATAATTCAAAGCACATTAATTATAATAGCAGAAACAAACATAACGCAAAATAAAGCATAAAATATAAAAGAATTATAAGTTCGCTGAATGGACTGGGTGATTGTATGAACAAAAATCTTGTAGCTTTCCTAATTTTGCAAATGATTTTATTTGTGGGCGCTCAGGCTCCAATAACTCCAAATGTAGCAAACATTGCAGGAGTCAAAATAAGTGAAGGCGCATACTACTATCCGTATCCTGCGGAGCCTGGAAGATACATAGATGTGTATGTGAAGGTCCAATCAGCGGTTGAAACCACTATAACTAATCTCACCTGTTACCTAGATCCAAAATACCCATTCTCAATTGACAATTTAGAGGACGGAAGATATAATCTAGGAAACTTCAAGAAAAACGACATTGCACTAATGAAGTTTAAAGTTAGAATAAGCGAAAACGCTGTAACTGGAACAAACAAACTAAAAATAGTATGTAAGATATCTGGATATCTGGAAGAAACAGCTGAATTGCCTATTTACATTCAATCACAAGATGCTGTGATAATGATAAGCAAGGTTTCAAGTGTTCCTGCCGAATTTAAGCCTAACCAAATCGGAAATGTTACGCTTGAATTAGAGAATATTGCAGGCGCTTCGCTGAAGGACATAACTGTAAAGCTCGATCTCTCTGGGCAAGATGTGCCTTTCGTTCCTGTTAACGAAACAACTGAAAAGAGAATTCCTCTGATAGAGGCTGGAAAAAAGACTGCTGTAAGCTTCTCTATAAAGAGCATGGCTGACGCAACAGCAAAATCCTACAAGATTCCTGTCACCATGACCTACTATGACATGCTAGGAAAATCCTATTCAAAAAGCACGATAATATCTCTCGATGTCAACACAGAGCCAGCATTGCTTGCACTGCACGATCAGACAACAATAGTAAGGAATAACGCAAAGAGTACTATTCCTATTTCTATAATAAACAGAGGGGAGTCAAAGATTGCGTTTACAACCGTCTATTTCCTTACAGATGGAAACGCGGAATACACTCTTCTGAGTCCTGCTGTATACTATATTGGTGATATAAATTCAGACGATTCAGAAGTCGCTGAATTTGAACTTTATATTAACACTACTGATAAGAAAATAAATCTGCCTATAAAGATCGTATACAAGGATGCAATAGGCAATGTCTATGAGCAGAAAGAAAGCGTGGAAGTCAACGTATTCAGCAAGGAGGATGCGCTTAAGTACGGATATGATAAAGTTACTGCAACCGATCCGATAATTCTAATCGCAGCCGCCTTTGTATTTCTGTATTTGGTATACAAATTCGTTCTTCCGAGATTCAGAAAGAAAAAGAAAACAGAATTCAATGAATAAGCAGGAAAAATAATCAAAAGATTTCAAAATGCGGCAGCCGGGATTTGAACCCGGGTCGCGAGCTTTTTTCGAAACTCCCTTTTTAAAGAAAGCTCCATCACTTTTTATGACGAAACTCTTTGTCTAAAAGAGTCGTCATCTGTCTTCTGATGAAACTCTTTTTTAAAAGAGTTTCCTGGGAAGCTCGAGTCCTACCAGGCTAGACTACTGCCGCGCTCTCATTCACTTATTAACAGCAAACATTAGTAATTGCTTTTCATTGCTTAGCAAACCTTCCTATTTTTGAGTATGGAACCTCTGGTTTTGAGTCTGTTCTTTCAAATATGATCTGGCACAATCTTAGTCCTTTTGAAATCTTTATCGGAACTTTTGATAAATTTGCTATTTCTAGGACTTGTCTATTCTGGGAACCTGGCTGAATAAAGCTCGATGCAACATGTGCTGTCAATCCCATTCTTGCAAATCTGCTTCTGCCCTGGATCCAACCGCATATATTCGGAGCCAGTATCAGCCTCTCTTCGGTGACCGCCAGAATACAATCGCCAGGATTAAGAATTACCTCGTTCGCCTCTGTTTTGTCATACAGAAGCTCAAAAGAATCACAGGCTGCATCTAATTGCTTTGGTCTTTTCTTCTTAGGCAAGTAGAATACATTGCTTAAAGCTATATCAACTGAACCCGGCCCGAAGCACTCCTCTGGCGGCATCGGATCTATTATAATCTCTTTATTTTTGATTGCTTTTTTAATATCTATATTTGACAAAATTCCCATAAATATAATTTATGGGTTAAGTTTAAAAATGTAAAAAATGAGAACCGAAACTGATTAAAAATGATTAAACTTTTGAAAATTATTTCTGTATTATCTCAAGCTTTCCGTTCTTTCCTGCGGTAATTTGAAGATTGCCCTTAAAGTCTGAGACCCATCCGTTCTCTATTTTTATCTTGTCGCCAATTGAAACTCTGTCTATGTCTTTATCCCAAAGTGTGACAATTATCTGGCCAGAATCGTCTGCCACGGTTGCATTTGCAACTCTTATTAATTTTCCGAATTTAGTTCTTACTTCTCTCGAAGGCTCTATTGAAACAACTTCTGCTTCTATCGACGCATTCATTCCTGGTCTTAGATCTGCTATTCTATCCATTTAAATTCCTCCCACAGTGAAAGTGAACACATGAAAATTGCATGCACAAATCATGTGCAGATATAATTATCATGATGTATTTAAAAATATTTTGTGAGAATTATGCAATAAACTATTTTCACTGAGGACAGGTGAGGAAATGAAAAAAGAAAGAACATTAATTCTGATAAAACCGGATGGAATGAAAAGAGGATTGAGCGGAGAAGTCATTATGATGTTTGAAAATGCAAAACTAAAACTGGTTGGTGCAAAGGTCGTAAAAGTTGACGAAAAGCTGGCAAGAAAGCATTATGCCATGCACGAAGGAAAGCCTTTTTATGAGGGGCTGATCAGTTTCATACAAGGAAAGAAACACGGAGAAAACAGGATACTTGCGCTTGTTTATGAGGGAGAAAACGCAGTGAAGAGAGCAAGGGAAATAGTTGGGGCAACAGATCCTGAAAAGGCTGAGCCGTGGACAATAAGAGGAAAGTACGGGAGAAGAACCACTGACGGAGAAATTGAGAACGTAGTCCATGCGTCTGGCACGTCTGAAGAGGCAAAACAGGAAATCGCACTTTGGTTCAAAGAAGGAGAGATATGGGTGGAATGAATATAAATAAAAAGGCTAACGTTGTTATTCTTGCTTCATTGATCTTATTTGGAATTCTGATCTTAGGATGTATCGGGAAAGAAACACAAAAGGCACAAAGCGTTACGCCACAAAATTTGCCTCAGGACAATGAATCTTTAACATATGGCAATAAAACCTCATCAGGTGCAGAATCAATCGAAACAATTGAGATAAAAATAAAGAATTTCCAATTTTTGCCCTCAGTAATTACGATAAGGCCGAACACCATAGTTAAATGGACAAATGAGGAATCTGTTCCTCACAACATAGTTATAATAAACGTCACAGAATCACAAACACTGAGAAATGGTGATGTTTTCGAATATAAATTTGAAATCAAAGGAACTTATGAATACCATTGCGGAATTCATCCCAGCATGAGAGGGAAGATAATTGTAGAATGAGTATAAAACTAAAAGGTGAAAAGCGTGATAAAGGAAATAGCATATACAATGTTTTTCGGAAAGCCTTTGATATTCTATGTGGGTTTGCTTGGCTTTCTTTTCTTCTTGGCAACCCTTTCCATAGGCATTTTAATCTCGAAAGGAAAAAGTATAGATATCAAATGGCACAAAACAAGCGCAATTATAACTTTTATATTTGTGCTGCTTCACGCAATAATGGGTCTCTTTTTGTATTTCTAATTTTTTGTTTCCTCTACTTTTTAATATTTACACCGTTTTAATCTTACATCTAAAGATACGGGTCTATTTTTTCCTTTATCTCTTCGAAAACCTCTTCCTTTGATCTGTTGCCGTTGACAAATAATATTCTTTCTTTTGGAAACATCTCTTTCATTTTAAGATAATTCTTTCTTACTTTCCTAAGAAAATCCAGTATTTCAAACGCATCTTTCTTCTGATTTGATTCACTCAGCCTCTTGATTGCCTCTTCTTCAGGAATGTCTATCACGATCACCAGGTCCGGGACTAAAAGACTATTATGCATCTTAATCAGTCTTTCTAACTCTTCTCCCTGTGCAAGCTGATAGGCAAAAGTTGAGTATTTGTATCTGTCGCAGAGCACAATGCAGCCCTGTTTTAATGCAGGCGACACTATTTTATTCAAGTGAAACTTTCTGTCCTTTACATACAGATTTGTAAACAATTCATGATGCTTCATCGGATCTTTCTGCCTTGTTAAAAGTTCCCTTACTTTCACTCCGTATTCTGAAAGCATGGTCGGCTCTCTCGTGATCAGAATATGGTTCCTTTTATCCTTGCTAAAAAGATATGCCGCAAGCTTCTTTATCTGGCTGCTTTTTCCGCATGCATCGATTCCTTCCAGCACTATGAATTTGCCAGTTTTAGCTGGAGTGCGCATAGATTTCACCTTATTTGAAACTCAAGCCTCTGTACTTGACTGAACTGCTGTATGCTTTTGAAGCTTGAACATTCTTATTATCTCTGAAACGGTAGTAGCATCCTCTGGCCTCTTGTCATCCCTTATATCTCCAACCATTCTCGGGAAGCGAAGCGCATAACCTGTCTCTCCTTTTCTTCCTGCTGTATGCATGGGTGATTCTGTTATTTCATCGGCTTTTATGGTGACGACATACATCGGCTTTACCCATACATCCGGCTCGATCAATGAATCCACCCTTGCCGGTTTGTCTTTTGTCTTTATTTTTTCAAGCATTTCTCTCAACTTCACCATCATTTCCTCGCTGAAACCGCTTCCAACCCTTGTCACGGTTCTGAAAACGTCCTCGTCTTCGTCATAAACCGCTCCTAAAAAGCCCCCGAATTTGAATTCTGCTCTGGCGCCTTTTCCATAAAAATATCCTACGATTACAACATCTATAGTGTCTGCAAGCTCTCCTTTGTAAGAGCGCTTAAGCTTTATCCAGTTAAATCCCCTCATTCCTGCCTTATAAATTGATTCTGGATCTTTGCAAACAACTCCCTCTGCACCAACCTCAATGGACTTTTTGAAAAATCTTTCTAGCTCCTTAAGGTCGGAAGTTATTATGCTCTCCATAACTGAAATTCCGTCTTTCTTTATTATCTTTTCTAATTTCTTTCTTCTTTCTTTGTAAGGAAGGTCTATCAGGCTCTCCCCATCCAGATACATTATGTCAAAGGCAAATATGTGGAGCGGCAGCTCTTCCGCCTTTTCAGCAACTCCGTGCTTTCTTTTCCTCTGTATGGTGTATTGGAATGGATATATCTCTCCTGTTGCTTCATTGTATGCCAAGGCCTCGCTGTCTATTATCGCCTCATCCGCCTTAACATTTTTCTTCACGATTTCAACAACATCTGGAAACGAATGCGTCATATCCTCTAACCTTCTTGAGAACAGCATAACTCTGTCCCCTTTCTTGTGAATCTGTAGTCTGAATCCATCGAGCTTCAGATCTGCTATGGTTGTCTTGTGCCGTTTAAGTATTGCTGCAGGATCGTTTTCTCTCTCAGCCAATGCCGGCCTTATCGGATTGAACAACTTTATTTCCCCGAGCTTCCTTTTGCCTTCGTAAAGATTTTTTGCAACCGTTCCCAAATCTGAAGACAGGTTGTAAGCCCTTTCAATTTCCTCCCTCAAGCTATTGTCTCCTTTCACTGCTACAGACAATGCGTCCATCATGGTTGGATCTCCAACACCCAGCTGAAGATTTGCAAGCGGAATTCTGACTAGATATTTTGCCTCCAACGGGCTTGCCCTATTTAGGAGGTCTGAAAGAAGCTTTATCTTTTTATCCTGGCTTCCCTCTCCTGATGTTTTTGCGATTTTAAGCAAGGAATCGAATACGCCCTCAACGGTCAAAGGCTCTGAAGAGAGAGCTGTCTGCTTTTTCTTCTCAACCAACTGCTCCGCTGCGCTCCCAAGATCTCCCTTCTTCCTGAACGCGGCTTCCACTTGAGCGATTGTGTATCCTGTCGATATTGAGATTGCCTTTTCTACAAATTTCTCTCCCATTCCTACCTCTATGCCCTCAAACGGTGGAGCAACCCTTCCCTGCAAAAGATAGATTAATTTCTGGATGTTGTCCTTGTCAGCTTGTTTAAAAAGTTTTGAAAGAATTTCAATCATCGCCAATCTGCTTGAAGTCTTCTCAAGCTCATAGGCGGTTTCAGCAAACACAGAGAATTCCATAAGAGTAGTTTGAAATAAAAGTTTAAAAACTCAACATCTGAATGAGGCACAGAGTATGGATTCTTGATAATTAATATCTGCCTATGTTAAAGAGAAATCTTCCTCTTTTGATCAATTCCTCTCCGTCAACAAGCACGGTAGGCGTCAAAACAACAAAGTCCTCATGAATTCCGCACTTTCTTTTTCCTCCCCCGCCAAACGCAAAATGAACGCTTCCGAAAATCTTCTCATCGCTTAATGTTATTCCTATCGGCTTTGTTATGAAGGGATTCGTTCCGATTCCAAATTCAGAAACAGAAAGGCCGCATTCTCCAGCATTAAGCTGGTTCATCACATATTTGCTTGCTGCATTATTCCATCTAACTATCTTACCGTCCTCTAATTCAATTATGGCGTTGTCATTTGGTTTGATTGAATTCTGCCATCTGTCAATAACTATTTTCCCACTGCATTTAGATATAAATGAGTAAACCTCTCCGTAAGGCACATTGATTAAAGAACCCGGTTGGGATGCGTCCCCATTGTCGCTAAAATCAAATTTTGAATCTTCAATCCTGATGTATGCGTTCGTTCCTGAGGGGGAGAATACCTTTATCTCCTTAGCTGAAACTAACCTCTTCTCAAGCCTTAGATTTATTCTTTTAATTAGCGACGGATCTGATGATACTCCCTTTACAAAAAGCTCTGGAGTTATCCCCGGCATTGAAACAACCCTTGAACCGGACTTTCTCGCCTCAAAAACTTCTGGAGAGTGAGAAATGCTCTTGTCTGTAACTCCCAGTATGATGTCGGAATTCAGACAGGCCTCTTTTAGGGAAGGAATCGGAGAGCTGTGCTGGCGGTCTGGAGTGATGAACGCTTCAGCCAGCCTTCCGCCTAGTTGATTTATTGCAGCAGACAACGAAGTGAATACAGGGCATGCCTTCCTGTCGGTTATCAAAAGAACAGATTCTCCTTCTTTTAGATTAACGTTTCTTCTAAGCAATTCCAACGCCGCTTCCTGAATCTCTTTTGAAAGAAACGAATATCTCTTGCTTTGCATGTTTTAATTTGAGCATAAACTTTTATAAGCGATTACAATAAAACTATTTTAAAGCGTTTAATGTTTAAATGGTTCATGCGATTGGAGTGATCTGATGAAAAAAACAAAAAGCTGGGATTGGGATGACCTAAGGCACACAGCTGATCTTATTTTATCGAAACTTAAAAAACAAAATGTCGAATACGTAGAAGTTAGACTGGAAAGAACTAGTGGAGAAAGCTTCTACATAAGCAACGGAAACCTTGAGGCAGCGTCATTTGGAAGTGAGGAAGGGATTGGAGTAAGATATCTGCTTAACGGATGCCTTGGATTTTTTAGCATAAACTCATTCGGAAAAGAAGAAATTGAAAAAATAATCAATCAGTCAATTAAAATGACAAGAAAATCCGTAAGAATCGGAGAAGAGATTGAGTTCTCAGAGGAAAAGGCGGAGAAACACAAATATGAAATCAGGCAGAAGAAGAAAATCGAGAATTTCGGAATAGAAGCCAAGCTTGAATATGTCAAGGGAATAGAAAAAAGTCTCCTGGAAGCTGGGGCAAACGTATTCACAAGAACTTTTTATTATGTAGATGGAATGACTGAAAAATACTATGTTAACTCAAACGGGAGTGCGATTGAAAGCAGGATACCGAGAGTGGATTTATTTTACAATTTTATAGTGAGAGAAAACGGACAAAACATGCAAAGACATTGGCAATATGGAATAGTCGGTGGTTTTGAAAAGATAGAAAGAATGAATATAGAAGAAAAGATAAGCGAGGAAGCAAAGGCAATGAAAAATACGATAACAAACGGAATTTCTCCTCCAAAAGGCGAAATTGAAGTCGTTGTCTCTCCTGAGATCTCTGGAATAATGGCTCATGAGAGCGTTGGTCATCCGTATGAAGCAGATAGAATCCTTGGAAGAGAGAGCGCCCAGGCTGGCGAATCTTTCGTAAATCCAGATATGATCGGAACAAAAATCGGCTCTGATATGGTCAATGTTGCAGATGACCCTACCATTCCAGACTCATTCGGATATTATTTGTATGATGATGAAGGAGTGAGGGCCAGAAAGAAGATGCTGATCAAAAGCGGGATTATAAACGAATTCTTGCACAACAGGCAGACGGCCGCAAAATTCAAAATAAGAAGCAACGGCTCTGCCCGCGCTTCTGAATTTGACGTGGAACCGATAATAAGAATGTCAAATACAGTTGTTCTCCCTGGCGATTGGAAAGAGGACGAAATCATAAGAGATACAAAATACGGAATATACATAAAGAACTTTATGGAATGGAATATTGACGACAAAAGATTAAACCAGAAATACAAGGCCAATGAGGCCTATCTTATAGAAAACGGAAAAATAACTAAACCTTTGAAGCAGCCTTCCATAGAAATAACCACTCCAATACTATGGAATTCTGTCAATGCGATCGCAGACAACTTTGAGCTGCATGCTGCAACCTGCGGAAAGGGAGAACCTATGCAGGGAATACCTGTATCTATGGGAGGAGCGTCAATGAGAATGAAAATAAGGATGAGATAGGAGAAGTGGGAGAATGAACTTTGATATGGAAAAAGAAATTGAAATTCTTGCAGAAAAAACAGAGAAAATAATGAAGAAGCTTAAATCAGAGGGAGCCAATGACGTTGTTTTGCATGCTGGCATCGGAAACTACCAGCAAACTAAATTCGCAAACAATAGAATAGTAAAGTCTGACTCTTCGATATCAAAGTCGATCTATGTATTTTGCAATTGGAAGGGAAGGATAGTCGAAACAACGATCAAAGACACTAGCGAAAAAGGAATAAAGAGCGCAATCGAAAAAATAAATAGATACGCGTCGCACATTCCTGTGAATGAGAAGTTTGAAGGAATTGCCGAAGGTCCGTTCAAATACAAAACTACAAAATATGACAAAAGAATTGAGGAATGCTATAATATGCACGCGGAGACAATTGAGGAGGCCGTAAATTCGGCTGAAGAAGTGGGCAAAGTCAGAAACGGGGGGGTTTTTGAAACTAGCTATTCTGTTGATTATCTGTTGACATCTGAAAAATGCGAGGCAAAAAGCAGAGACAGCAGCGTTTATTTTTCATTCAGATCCATATATGACAAAGAGTCTTCGGGGCACAAGGTTTACTCGGCAAGGAGTGTCAAAAACTTAAATCCTTCCGCAATTGCTAAGGAAGCTGCGAGATTTGCAATGGAATCCAAAGGCGAAAAGAAAGAAGTCGAAGGAAAAATGGACGTCTTGTTCGAGCCTCTTCCATTAGCGATAATCCTGGAGCATATCGCTGACTCTGCATCTGCATTTGAAGTGGAAACTGGAAACTCGTTTTTGGTCAACAAGCTCGGGAAGCAAGTCGGTAGCGAGTGCTTTACTTTAATAGACGATCCGATCTACGAAGACGCATTCATATGCTCCCCGTATGACAGCGAAGGAGTTCCGACAAAAAGAAAGGCGATAATTGAAAGAGGGGTGCTGAAAACATATCTTCATAACACTTCCACTGCCAAACGATACAAAACAGAGACAACAGCCAATGCCGGCCTGATAAATCCGCATCCTTGGAATGTGGTTTTGCAAAAAGGAAGCTGTTCCCTTGAGAAGCTTATTGAAAATGTGGATTACGGGATTTATGTGACAAATGCATGGTATATGAGATTCCAAAACTATTTCACAGGAGAATTTTCTATACTGCCAAGAGACGCAACGTTTTTGATCAAAAACGGAAAAATAGAGGCGCCGATAAGAAACGTGAGAATAAACTCATCTCTGCAGGAGATCATGAAAAACGCAGAATTGATCGGGAAGAAAGCAGAAAAGATACATTCATGGGAGGTTCATGGATCTGTAATCGCACCTCCAGCACTAGTAAGAGATATAAATGTAACAAAGCCCGTTAGCCATTGACAGCAAAGAATAAAAATAGTAATTGAGTAAAAGAATAGTGGTTTTGTGACATATTTCCAAAAAAAGGACGGTTTTCAAAATAAACCGCCTGTTTTTAAAGGGCATGTACATTCAGCGCACTTTCGCGATATGCCGAATGTAGAACGAATTAAAATCAAAAATGAAATAAACTTTAGCAAAAAAATAGATGTTGAAAAGTCCATGTCTAGGCTTCGCGAAGCAGAAAAAAGGCTTCAAAGGTGCAGATTTAGGTGGCAGAAAAGAGAGGCCCTCAAGCTCATTGAAAGTGTAATCAAGCAGCCCGAGCTGGACGATAAAGTATATATTAAAGCAAAAGACGTATTAACAAGATTCCTTGAAAACGGCAGCGACACAATTTCATTCGGATGCAAAAACCTTTTATGCGAGCTTGAAAAGAAAAAACAGATGAAAAAAGAATAAAAGCTGTGACTTTTATACGCATCATTCTTAAGGAGTTAGTCTGTGCATGTCCCTCGGGAAAAGTGTGCACTCCCTTATGTTCTTTTGCCTTGTTATAGCCATAGTAACTCTCTGCAATCCCATTCCGAATCCGGCATGGGGAGGAGCTCCGGATTTGAATGCGTTTAGGTAGAATCCGAAGTTAGCAGGGTTCATTCCCTTTGCCCTTATCTGCTTTTCAAGGAGTTCTGGAATATGGATACGCTGCGCTCCGGATGACATCTCAACTCCCTGATACATAAGGTCATATGAATTTGAAATCTTAGGATCGTTTTCATTAGGCATGGAATAGAACGCCCTGACTGCAGTCGGATATTCTGATATTATATACGCCTCCTCGCCGATTATCTCGAACAATTTTCTTTCCTCATCCCTTCCGAAGTCTGTGCCCCATTCAAACTTCATTCCGTGTTTATTCAGCATGTCGACTGCCTCTGTATAGGTGTAAATGTTAAGCTTCTTTGGAACGTTTAGCTCTACCTTAAGCTCTGCAAGATCATCTGCGTTTCTCTCCTTTACTGAAGAAAGAATGTGCAAAAATGTTTCCGACAAGATGCTCATTGCGAGATGGTGGTCTGCAAATCCGATCTCTGCGTCCATTCCTGTAATTTCATTAAGATGCGCGGTTGTGTTGTGTTTCTCAGCCCTGAAGTACTGAGGCGTCATAAACACTCTTTCCATTCCTCCGATTACTGCAAGCTGCTTATACAGCTGGGGAGACTGCGACAAAAATGCTTCCTTATCGAAATAAATTACCGGAAAAACGTCTGCGCCTCCTTCACTTGCGGCGGCAATAAGGGAAGGAGGGATTATCTCCTCAAAGTCAAGAGAAGTAAGTTTCTCCCTGAACGCCCTAAGGATTGTTGACTGTATTTGAAATATGGCCTGGACCCTCTTTGTTCTCAGGTCAATGTGCCTGTTATCTAGCCTTACGTCCAGATCAGCCTCAACGTGAGAAGTTGGATCGACTGGAAGCTGTATTGTGACCCTGTTAAGTATCTTTATCTCGGAAGGGATTATTTCCACTCCCCTTGGCGCCTGTGGAGACGACTTAACTTTCCCTCTAAGCGAAATGACTGTTTCCTTTGGAAGGGAAAGCAGATTAAATACATCGTCGCCAACGATTCCCTTCTTTCCGATGACTTGAACCAAACCTTTTTTGTCCCTTAATATAAGAAATCTTATCTTTCCGTGATCTCTTGTTTCGTGGACCCATCCTGCAAGCTCCACCTCTGAATCGTTCATTTCTGGCTTTACCTGGGAAGTGTATATCCTCATGAAATCACTCTATAGAGATTTAGATCCTAGCAAGTCTATGGCTAAACAAGCGAATATGAAAATCCATAAAATGCTGAAAATTAAAATAAAAAAATTAAAGCTTTAATTCAGCGCTGCTGCCTGGATTTCTTGCCAACACGATCTCTATTGTAGAAACCTTAGTTGGCGCGCCGGATGCTGTTTTCATGTCCTCTGTGGACGTTTTAATGCTCTTGATTGAAACATCCTGGAGGAATTTGTTCTTTACAATCTCTGCAGCATCCACTGCTCTTGAAATCACTTTTCCTCTTGCTTTTAGTGTGACTTCCTTCGCGCCTGCATTGAATTGGGTTACAACTGCAAGCACGTAAGCCATCACTCCTTTCTTGCTTACGTATACAATGTTGCCTGCTGGCTGCGCTGGCTGGCCAGAAGAAGCTCTCTGTTCAGCAGTCATTTCCTCTGTTTCTTCAAATTCTGCACTTTCTTCTACCATACTATCACTCTTTGTAGTTTTTAGATTTGCCAAGGAAACCTAATCCTTAAAACGGGATTGCCTGTATTCCTTGACTATTTTTTCTATAGATAAAGTTGTATCTTCATTTTTTAAATCTTTCTCTTTTGCAGCTCCAGTATCTTTTTTATCTGTTTTATCCGGAATTTGCTCTTTCCCGGCCTCTTTGCTCTTTTCTTTCATTGAATCTATAATTCTGTAAAGATGCTTTATTTTATTGTTTTTCATCTTGATTATTCTCTTCAATCTTCTTATCTTCATATCTCTTGAAAACAAGATAGAATTAAGATTTCTATTGGATTCGCTCCCTCTCTCAGACTTGAGGATTCTGAGCTCCTCCTCGAGAACTGAAAGCCTTGCCTTCAGCCTGATGTTTGATTCCAAAAGTCCTATTATGGTGTCTCTGTCGCTCTCCCTTCTTTCTGCAGCCTTTGCAATTGGCGGTGCTTCCGGAAGCGATTTCGCATATTCCATGATTTTCTTGTATTCGTCATCAACCGGGACAAGCGCCTTAATCGCATCATCAACCCTCATTCCGCTAAGCGCATATCTCTTAACGTCCTCCTCAATTTTGGACAGACCCTTATCTCTCAATGTTCTTTCTATCCATCTGAGCTTGTTGGAATTTTCTTTAAAAAATGCTAAAACTGCGATTATTGCGTCCCTCTCATGAACAGAACTGAACTTATATTTAGAAGTTTCGACCGTCTTAGACAGATCGCTTATCGTTGACTTCGGATAAAAAAGCCTTGCGTTAAAATATGATGCAATCTGTGTAACAAACTGGGGAGGCGGATTTACGTCAGAAGCTACGACTATGGGATTTCCATGGTTTGAAATTTGAGTGACTGCCTCTTCCTTACCCTTGTCCATAATTGTTGAGCTGTACATCAAGTTTCCGTTTAAGTCAAATATTGCAATTCCTATGTACGTTCCCGGGTCCACTCCCACAATTATTGGCTTCATCTAATCAAGAATAATTATACAAAAATAAATTTTAATCTATGCCTAGATGAATTAGATCAGTATTCGTCATCTTTTTCATCTCGCTCCTCTTCGTCCATAGGTTCTATTTCTTCGGATACAATCTTAGGCGAATCGGAACTTGAATCAGGCAAAAGCTTGATGCTGAGTATCTTTGAACCCAGTCTCGTCTTTGCAACACCTAATGCGGCATCGGCCGAGGTTATAACCACATCGTTATGCGAAACTACTATAAACTGGGTATCTTTTGACAATGAGCTTACAAGCTGCGCAAACCTCTTGCTGTTTTCCTTGTCAAGCGCAGCTTCGACCTCGTCAAGAATGTAGAATTTTGATGGTTTATACATATGAATTGCGAATACAAACGCAATAGTCAAAAGTGACTTCTCCCCTCCGGACATGCCCTCTATATGGCGCTGCCTCTTCCCTACTTTCATTATTATGTGCAGACCGCCTTCGAACGGATTGGCCTCATTCTCCAATGCCAGCGTAGCCTCGTTTCCAAATAGAGAAAGCGCCATCTTTTGGAAATGCTTGTTCACTTCTATAAATGTTGACATAAATATCTCTTTCTTCCTTTTCTCTATCTCCTCTATCATGCTTAGTATTGAGTTCTTTTCATTTGAAAGTATGTCGACTTTCTCTTTTATTACCTTAAATTCCTCATATTTCTCCTTGTATGTCTCTGGAGCCTTAAGGTTGACAGAACCCATTCCGTTTATTTCCAATTCGACCTCTCCAAGCCTCTTTTCCAACTCTTCTTTCTTCATCTCTAAAGGTTGAATGTCTTTATACTGGTCTGCCTCAATTTTCAAGTCGGCAAGTCTTGTTTGTATTGTTTCTTTTGAAACAGTGAACCTTATCTTGTCCTCCTTAAGCCTTTCCTGTCGCCTTATTAATTTTCCTCTCTCCTGGTTAATCAAGTCCATTTCGTCTTGAATCGCCTTGCTCTCCGCATAAAGCTTTTCCAATTCCTTGCTTGCGTCCCTTATTTTTTCTTCCTTGGCCTCGAGCTGCTTGGTTATTTGTTTCAACTTGGAATTCAGATCACTTATTGCTTTCTTGATTTCCTCCCTTTCAGAAGTTAACTTCTCCAGAGAAGATTTGATTGCGGACAGCCTCTCCTCGAGAATTATAGAATCCTGGCTCTTTAGCTTTTCTTCGAGAGCGGAAAGCTCGGTTGAATACTGCATTATCTCATTGTCTAGTCTTGCTATCTCCTTTTCTCCCTCTCCCTGCTCTATTGCAATTCTTATCCTTGCCTTCTCTCCCTCTAAATTTAGCATTTCTCTTTCAAGGTCTTGAAGATCGAGCTCTTTTTCGGAGAGCAGCCTCCTTACCTCTGAAAGGTCTTCATTGGAAACCGCCCCCATCTCTAATTCCAATTCTTTCTTTCTGATTTCATCCTTTGCTATTTGCTTTCTAAGTATTGCCATCTGCTCATTAAGATTATATAGCTGTGAAATGTGGCCCTCTCTAGTTGCCTTAAGTTCGCTAAGCTCCTTCTCAATCTGATTTGACTTCAAAGAGTCCCTTAAAGACCTCTTTATAGAAGTTCCACCAGAGACGACTCCTGAAGTCTCGGCAAGGTCTCCGTCAAGAGTCACCATTCTTAGTCCTGGATGGGACTTGAAATCATCTACAGAGTTTACAACATGAGTGTTTCCGAATACATAGAGAAATACGTTTGCAAATTTCTTGTCGAATTTTATCAGGTTGAGTATGGATCCGTATGTTCCCTTTTGTTCAGATCCCTTCTCAGGGGTTTTAACATCCAGAGGTATGAAAGTTGCTCTTCCAACATTGCTTTGCTTCATTCTCTTGATTATCTTTGTCGCAGTCTCCATGTCTTGGACAACGATATGGAAAAGCCTCTGTCCTGCCGCAGATTCTGTTGCTATCGAGAACTTCTTGTCGACATCATAAAGCTCTGCAACAGTTCCATATATTCCAGGTATCTCATCTTTTAAGCTTAAAATGAATGAGATTGATTGAGGAATCGCGTTTCCGGAACCTCTTGCTGTCGCGAGATCCTCCTTAAGTTCAAGTATCTTAGAATCAAGCTCCCTTATCAGAGAATTTAGATCCTTTTCTTTCTTGAAGAGCCTCTCGAGCTCTGCGTTGTTCCTTTCTATCGCAGACTTAATTTCTCTTAACTCATTAACTAACTTCTTCTCATCTTTGTTTCCGGAAGAAACATCAAGCTTTGCGTTTAATTTCGCTATTTCCTCCTTGAGCTTTATTTCCCTCTTCCTTAGCTCGTCAAATTTGGTATCGAAAAGGCCGAAATTCTTTCTCTTTTCCTCCCATTCTTTCGCAACCTTCTTTTTCTGCTCATTCAAGCTTTCGATAAGCTTCTTCAGCTCGACCGCCCTCGTTGCGGCTGCCCTCTTCGAACCTGTAAACGTTGAAAGCTTTGAATCGATGTCGCCCATTTCCTGGGTTAGCTTTGCAATTTCAGCATCTAATCTCTGTAAAGACGTATCTTTCTCTATTATTAAAGATTCGTTAAGCATTTTTTTGTTTCTTAAATCCTCTACCTCTGCATAAATGTTTCTTTGGTCCTTTGATGCGATTTTATTCGCTATTTCGTTTTTATTCGCATCCAGCATCTGAAGTTTCTTTTGGAATTCCTGCATTTGCTGCTCGATCTCAGCAAACTGCTTTTCAATTTCCGTAAGCTTTTTCACCAACCCCTCAAATTCCTTCTCATGCCTCAAGTACTGATTAAGTATAATCGTTCCTTTCAGTCGCCTTTGCTCGTCCTTCAAGGCCATATATTTAAGTGCCGCATCCTTTTCCTTTTCAAGTTCTTGAAGGATTCCTTCTCGCTCATTCATTACCACTGCTGCTTCGTTAAGCCTTTGGTCGACCTTGCTAAGCTCGCTTAGCGCTTCCTTTTTCTTCTCCTCGTACTCTGCGACTCCCGCAATCTCATCTATTACCTCTCTCCTTTGCTTAGCCGTGAATCTCACTATCTTATCAACTTCTCCCTGGGCGATCACATTGTGAGAGCTCACTTCCAAACCCTCAGAAGCGAGGAAATCCATCACAACGCTCTTTGTGGTTCTCTTTCCATTAAGCCAGTATGCTGTTCCTCCGTCCTTCTTTAATTTTCTTACTATTTCTATCGTCCCGTTTCCGCTCTGTTCATTTAGAATGTCCTTATTTGAAATGTCCGTCAATTTCATAGAAATAGTTGCTCTTTCCCCGCCGCCGTAGATTAGATCATTCACAGACCTCGCCCTTAATGCTGAAAGGCTTGTTTCACCGAATAGAAAACGGATTGCATCGCAGATATTGCTTTTCCCGCTTCCATTTGGACCTATTATGGCATTGAAACCTTTGGATAAAGGAATCTTCACTGCCTTAAATGACTTGAAATTTCGTAAGGTAATCTCCTGAATGGTCGCCATGCGCTCACTATCTTATAAATAGCTATTAAATATGGAAATTAAATTTATTAAATATTTCTATATTCGTATTCTGTTGGTTTAATTACCTATCTTCTTCATTGAGACAAAGGCGAATGCCCTTACTCCCTTCCCATGACCAAAAAGAGATAGTTTCTCCCCTGAATGAACTGCCAAACCTACCTTTTCTTTATCTATCCCAAGGAGAAAAGCTATGTTTTCCTTTATCTTTTCCAAGTGGTATGTTAATTTTGGTTTTCCTGCCTCAATTATAATTCTTGCCTCGTTTGGAACAAAGCCCTTTTCCTTTGAGTATGCCAAAATAGATTTGAGATATATTCTGCTGTCTATCTGCCCTTTCTTTGCGAGATCGTCCGCAAAGAAATCTATGGATGGGCCGTTTATTGCGGAAAGAATTGCCCTAGAGATCGCATGCAGAACTGCATCTCCATCGCTGTTTGCTTTGAATGCCATTTCGCTTGAGATTACTACTCCACCAAGCACAAGGCACTTGTTTATTTGTTTTTCATTGTCTTCTGCTATTTTTTCAGCTTCTTTCATAAACTCATGCGAATCTTCCCCTATTCCAAATACTGTTTCGCAATAAGACCTAGACTCGCTTGGGTCAAGAAACCTCTCTGCAATCAAAACGTCCGCAGGGGTGGTGAGTTTGATATTTTGCGGAGACGCCTGGACTATCTTAATTGTGACTGAACTATCAAAGAGCTCTACGGCTTGCACATCGTCCGTACACTGAATATTTCCTTTTATCACATGTTCGTATGCCTTTACTGCGATTTCATATCTTATGGCTTGGGGCGTCTGCATCGCCCAAAGTTCAGACCTCCTTAGCGTTTCTTTTACAAGCATATCTTTGACTCTCTTTATTGTGTCTTTGACTGGAGACGCAACTACTGCGGCCCCATGGTTGTAGGCCTCTTTTATGCACTCGGTTATTTCTCTTTCTGTTACAAGCGGATTTGCCCCATTGTGAAACAAGACAACACTGCAGTTCTTGACTTTCTGAAGGCCGTTGTACATGGAATACTGACGCTCAGGGCCAGCATCTGCTATGTCCGCAATCTTTTTGATTTCGTATTTTTTGATTAGATTTCTGAATTCATTTTCAAGCTCTGCTGGCCTTACAAGGATTATTCCGTCAACTAAAGGATGCTGGTCGAATGCCTCCAATGTTCTGATCACTATCGGCTTTCCCTTTAGCTCCAGGAGCTGCTTGTTGCAGCCCATTCTTTCCCCTTTACCTCCAGCCCCGATTATGGCATAAGAAGACAGTTTAGATTCCATGATATCAGCAATATAAGAGAACATGATGAGAAATATAAAGATTTCTCTTCACTATTTAGGAAGAAAGTTTATCGCAGCATCCTAAACAGATATAACTTTTTGAAAGGCATTTGGCAAGATTATGAATATGCGATCTGTTCAATGAGTCGGAAGCGGCATGTGACTTTGCCTTTTCGATCTCCATTATTTGGCTATGTATATTCTTAACTAAAATTTCTATTTTTCTGCGGTCAGAGACTGAATTTTTCTTGCCGGCTTTTTTCCCGTCTTTCACTGCACTCGAGAGAGACTTTGCTAAATATATAGGATAGTTAGCGGCATAGAGCTGCTGCAAGAGATCCTTAATCAGCATTCTGCTTGTACTGTTACTATGCCTCCTTCTATTTTTGACTAATATTCTCGAACGCATCTTGCTGAATTTTAATTCATCGATATATTCTGAAAGTGCTTTCAAATCATTTTTTTCAAGCAGGTTTTCGATCTTTGCAATGTCTTTTTGAGATATACTCAATGCTTCTGCCTTCTTTTCCAAATTCTCAACAATCTGCTCCACTCTAAGCTGCTTCTTGCCGAAGACAAACGAGTTTACGTATATCTCCTCCAATTCGTATGAGAACTTGTCCAGATAGGAAATCAATGCCCTGTGGGAGTGTAAAACAGCCTCTTTATATTCGGCTGGCTTTAATATGGACTTCAGCTTTCTGTCAAATATATGGAGCGGAGAATTTAACTCTGGAATTAAAGAAGCGAGCTTTTCGCTCCAATACTTTTCCTCGGCTTCGATTTTCGCTCTTTTCTCAGTTCTCTCTTCGCTCTCCTTTCTCATGCTCGCCCGCATTATTTTGTCTCTTATGAAATCTATAGTGGAATTTATCCATATTTTTTTGATTACCTCGTGAAGATCTTCCTTTCTGAAGAATTTTGGAACAAAATTGTCTATTTCCTTTTCTATGTTTTTTACTACCTCTGAGGTTATTCTCTCTATTCTTCTTGACAACGCCTCTATTTCAGTTATTCCATGACGTATTTCTTTGATTAAGCCTTTTATCTCGGCCTCTCTCTTTTCCTCGGGAGTTTTTTCTATGCTTGTTACTGCTTCCCTTATCTTTTTGATTATATTTTCATGAATTTTCTGTTTTGCCTTCAGCTCTTGTAGTAGCGAATCAGCTATTTCTTTTGAAAGCACTCCGCCTTCTTTTAAGTGCTTAAGGGCATCGGATATATTTTCTATCTCTTCATCCAATGGGTGCGACTTTTCAGTAAGCTTGCTCAATTCCTCAGATATCTTCCCTATTCCTGCCTTTTCCTTTTCCAGATCCTCAATTTTATCTATTGCTTCCTTTAAGTTATCTGCCTCTTCCCTTATTCTTTCATTTTGCTCTCTTATTATTTCCATCGCCTCTTCTACTTTTTCTTCTTTCAGCTTCTCCTCTATCTCTTCTACAGCCTCTTTAAGCCCAATGTACTCCGATACTGAGGATAAAATCTCTATATTTTCCTTAATATTTTCAGTAGACAGCATATCCTGCTCTATTAACTCTGCTATCCTTTCGGATGACTCTTCTAATATCTTGATTATCCTCTCTTCAGCCTCCTTAACTTTCTCCTTAACCTCTTCCTCCACCCCCCATTCCTTTTCTTTTAACTTCTCTTCCTCTTTCTCCTCCTCTTCTTCGCTTTCTTTCTCTTCTCCCAATTCCCTGCTTTCAATAAACCTCTCAAAGATGTCATCCAGCTCTATCTTGATATTTTCCTTCTTAAGCATTTCTAATACATGCTGGATTTCATCGGATGTGGTGTTTACAATAACTGGAATTTGATTAGAAAAAGAAGAGAGATTTGGCATTGAAAATTTTTGATTATTATATGGTTCCTTTGAATTTAAGTGAAACAGTATCAACATGCATCAAATTTACCATAAAACTATTTAAGGTTATCCAACATCTTAAGTTTATCCAACATCTCCAAAATAAGTTTATTGCAATCTGCAAGCCCAGACTTATAATCCCTCAGCGCATTTGCGATTTCCTCCTCGGAATAGACTTTTTCCAAATCGAATGATTTGAACCCAATCTTGCTGAAATCTAATTTTTTGTACATTTCGAAAAATTTATCGGCGTATTCCCGAACTTTTTTCTTATAGATACCCTCTTCTAATTTTCCATAATCAATCCACCTTTCTCTAACATAAAGAGGATCTAAATTATGGGCATCGTAATACATCTTTGCGAGATTAAAATAAGTAAATATCTTTAGATCTAACGCATGAAAATCATTTGGGTTTTTTTCCAATATTTTATCCATTTCTTTTACTACTTCGAGGCAGATCTTTTCGGTTCCCTCTAAAGTTGGATCGTATTGTGAATTCAAATATTCTCCGTAAGCAGATAAATAAAAAGCCCCAACTTTACCTGTTTTTTCATAAACTTTCTTATAATGGTTTATTGCATACTTCAGATATGACTTGGCAACATTATCGTCTACCATCTCTTTTCCTGTTAGATCGTCGTATACCTTTCTTATTAATTTCCATCCTGTTCTTAAATCTTTATCCTTCTCGATTACGCTCTCCATATAAATTGGCGGACCTCTTATATCTTTGAAACCTACTCCTTCCGCCTTCTTCATTGGAGCAATTAAAAGCCCGGCTGCCATTACTCCTGTAAGCAACGGCTTCTTTATTCTGCTCCAGAGTGATGGTTTGTTCTGTTTTGTTTCTTCTCCTCTCTCTATTCTCTTTTTACCTTCTTTTTCCTTTTCAGGCATAATAAAATATGTCAGTCAGGGAATTTAAAGGTTTCGAAAAATTAACCTTAGTCAGTCTCGATTCTTGGAGCTAAGAAGTATATGAAAGACGCAGGCCCGATTTTATATTCAAGTTTCAAAGGCTTTGGCCTTTTGTCTGTTTGCGTTGGGGATCCTAAATAAATTGTCAATTCTGCATCGTCTTCGCTTCCCTTAGTCATATCATCTAAGTAATCCCTTGAGAACAATCCGTGCGTCACTCCGTCCGCCTTTACCTCTACGTCTCCCTCATAATCAATTTCTACTCCAGAATTGTCTCCAGTTGCTTCAACCTTAAATCTCTTTACATCTGCAACAAGTAGCACATGCGGACTTATTAATGCGACATCCTTTAATATCTCTTTAAATATCACGGCCTTCATCTTTACGTGCGTGTTGTATTCTATCTGTAGTGCCTTGGAAGGACCTGGCGTAACATCTATTATAGGAATCTTAAATGACCTTCTGCTCTTTTCAGCGATAAATGTAACGTCTAGCTTGTTTGATCCGTCATATTTGAGAACCATTTTCTCTTTTGTCCTCATTCTTCCCATTATCTTGCTGAACTCCTCTATGTTTATTCCCAATTTTGCCTTTTCAGACACATTATAGCTGGAAAAGGCTGAGCTTGGAAGGTTAAATATCAACATAGATATCTGGGAAGGATCCATGGCCATTAGCCTTATTCCGTCTTTGTCAAACTCAAACGAACCTTCCTTTACAAGATTCACTATTGCATCCATGCTTTTCTTCCACAATTTCGCGTCGTCAAGAGTAATTTCGAAGATAAAATCACCTATTCGAACAAACATCAAAAATTAACATTTGTTTTAAGCCTAGTGATGATTATAGAAGTAAAATTTAAATGCTTAACCCAAGATGGGTTCAACAACTGTTCACAATTTTTGCGCAAAAGCAAAAAAATTTTGAAAAAATTTACTTCTTACAAACTTTTTTCCACAAATAGCTTTTTATATATTTCTTTTCAAAACAAGAAACAGCAAAATTTTTTTGTCAAAAACGTGTGGGAAAAAATTCGGAATTAAAACTATAAAAGAGCTGAAAATTATCGTCGTATCCTTTCTGTTGGTTGTGGGAGACCATGGGAAGGTGCTAAAATACGAATAGTGGAAGTGGAACAGCTTCATAAACTGCATAAACTTCAAATTAAACCACTCTTCACACGGTTTTGATCGGGGTGAGCACTTGAATTTCAAAGATATCCTTGCAGAAAAATCGGTTTTCATAAACAAAGATGCGCTTTCACCGCATTACCTTCCTGAAAAGATAATACACAGGGAAAAGGAAATTGAAAAAATCATGAGGGTGATGGCACCTGTTTTTAAGAATAAACGACCAAACAATGTTTTTATATATGGAAAGACCGGAACCGGAAAAACCTCATCCGTTAAATACATAATGAAACAATTCAAAGAGCTTCCTTCTAATGGGATTATAAATTATATTAACTGCAGAATGTACAACACAAGATATAAGATACTTCAAAAGCTTGCTAATGACATAGTTGGATTTTCAAAGAACGGGTTTCCCCCCTCTCATTTTTATGAAAGAATCATGAGTTGGATTAACAACGGAAATAGATTTCTAATCATAGTTCTCGATGAAATTGACGTTATAAAAGATCTTAATGAGCTGATTTATACTATTACAAGGGCAAACGACGAGCTCAAGGCAGGCGGAATATCTATAATAGGGATCTCTAACAAGATATCGTTTAAGAATCAGCTTGACAACAGAAGCAAAAGCGCACTGCTCGAATCTGAAGTTGTGTTCCCCCCTTACAACTCAGAACAGCTTAAGGAAATTCTCACATATAGGGCTAATCTTGGATTCAATGAGAATTCATGCGACACATCCGCAATAAATCTTGCGGCTGCGATTGCGGCAAGAGAAACTGGAGACGCCAGATACGCATTAAAGCTTTTAATGTACGCTGGAGAAATAGCGGACGAAAGAAAGGATGATGTTGTTACATACAGGCATGTGGAAGAGGCAAGGAAGAGCGTGGAGAAGGATTTAGTAATGGAAGCGGTTGCCACACTTCCGGAGCATCAGCAGCTAGTCTTATACTCCCTCGCACTGCTTTCCATAAGGGGCAGCAAGTATCAGAAGCTAAACGAAGAAAATGACGAGTATTTTATGATGGGAGAGCTATACGAAGCATATCAGAAAACTTGCAAGGAGCTGAAACGCGAGGTAAGGTCTTCAAGATGGTGCAAGGAATACATCAAAGAACTTGAGGCATTAGGATTGGTTGAGACTATCAGTTCCGGAAAGGGAATAAGAGGGCACTCTACCTTGATAAGGCTTCTATATTCAAAAGACTGGATAAGAAAAACTGTTGAGGGAATGCTCCTGCACTGAGTGTTCTTTATATTCAAGGAGAGAAAATGGAAAGCCAGAGGGAGCTCACTAATCTTGACATTCTTTGGATTGCCAAAGATATGGAAAGAGAGCTCGTTCAGAATCAGGCAAGGCTTGATCAATTCTATGATTTAGGGGAAAGAATAATAATTAAATTTAAGACAAAGATCGGTAAAAAGGACGTTGTATTCTTTCCTCCAGAATATCTCTTTTTACGGGAAAGCGAAAAGACTGAAGCGGAGAATACCCCCTTTGCGAGCTCAGTAAAAAATCTGCTTTTGAATAGGCTTTTAAAGTCAGTGAAGCAGCTTAACAACGATAGGATAATAGAACTGGAATTTGATTCCGCTTCATTGATATTGGAATGCACAAAAAAGGGAAATGTTATTTTGATTTCAGAGGGAAAAATAAAGAACCTTAAGAGCAGGATAGCCGAAAGGGACCGCGCTCTTGAAATAGGCGCCGTCTATGCTCCTCCAAAAAATGAGAAAAAAGGAGTTAAATTTGAAACCATATTGGAGGCTTTAAACGATAAGGAAATGCAAAATGAAAAGATAGTGGTTGCGATAACAAAAAGAGTGTCTTTCCCTGCATTCTATGTAAATAAGATATTTGAATCCGAAGGATTGGATCCAAAGAAAAAAGTTAGCGAACTCAAAGATGACAAAAGAAAAGAGATTGCTAAGAGAATAGATGGATTTTATAAAGATGTAACAGAATCAAACGCAAAGCCGATTTCCTATCAAAATGAAGTTTTTTTGGCTGACGAACAGATGCTTAGGAGGCTTTCGGGATGGAAAGAAACAAGCATGTCTAATGAACTTTTGCAATCCTACACTAAGAAAGAGAATCTAGCGAAAGAAAAGGAAAAAGGAAAACGAATGGAAAAGCTTCTTGACAGATTAAAGCATCAGGAAGAGAGAATGAAGAATC
This sequence comes from Microcaldota archaeon, assembly GCA_026413625.1. Classification (GTDB taxonomy): domain Archaea; phylum Micrarchaeota; class Micrarchaeia; order CABMEP01; family CABMEP01; genus DTQF01. The sequence continues at coordinate 25,780 of JAOAKO010000004.1, read as the reverse complement.
TCGAATCCCAGATAGAAGAAGAAAAAAGGAAAGGTGAATGGATAATCCAGCACGGACATGAAGTGACAAAGATCATAGAGCAATATAAAGAGATAAGGAAAAAAGGAAACAAGCAAGAAATGGAAGAATTCCTTAAGAAAAATAATCTTGAACTGACTAAAGATGGAATAAAAATCAAAACAGCTAAGCAGTAACCTAAAGCAGATTAAAACCTGTCTGCATTAGATCTTTCAGTACTCCTCGTATCTTGGCTGTTCTTCCTCTTCATCCTCTGATTCCTGTAGGGAAGCCACTATTTTTTGAATGAGCCTGTCCGCCTCCGCAGGCTTGTTTGTTATTATGCCATAAAGAGCAGTGGACTTGCTTTTAAGTATTAGATGTGCATCCTCAACTTCAAGGCCTGACGACATAAGAATTCTTGCTATCTTTGCCACTTCGCCAGGCTTGTCCTTAAGCTTTACAATAGAAGTATTTGAAGGAAATGCTTTCATGTTCTTTTTCTTGAAGAAGGATATTATTTTCTTCTCTTCTGGAGACGTTATCCATATGATTGGTGAATTTCCTATAAGCTCCTCCTCTATTTTCTGGTATGGAAGCTTCGCTTCTTTTAACATCTCCGCTATTTCTTTCTTTGCGTTCTCTTTCTTCAATGGTAAGATTATAAACTTCCTTGCCTTGTGCATGGAATGATTTAAACAATAATATTTTAAAAAATATCTTCCTTGCATGAAAGAATTAAAAAGAGAAACGATTGATCAATTTGCTTTTCTTTTTCTAGCTTTTTTCTCTTCTTTAGCCTGAAGCCTGAATTCCATCATAACAACCGGATATTCAAGCTTGAAGTTTTCAAGCACCTGAGGATGAATCTCACCTGCCCAACCGCAAATCCTGTCGTCATTGTTGTCTTTTATAAGGATATACCTGCCATCTATCAAGTGCCTGAAGCCTGCCTCCTTTTTCGACTTTTTAGCCTTTTCTAACTCGTCAGGATAGACTTCGGAAACGTTCGCAAACCTTTTAGTTTCAAATAGAACTGTTGCGATTTGGCTGAAATCTGCTTTTTCCCCCATAATCGCGCAACAGAGATTTGTAAAACATCTTCCTTCGCCGTCAGCGACCCTTCCAACCTCGAAAATTTGGATAGGAAGGCCTTTGGTCTTGTTTTCGAAAAGAATGTTTAGGAGTGAAGGTGCAATGTCTGTCCTAAACATTGTAAAGTCTTGAGTTCTTGGATTCTTTATCTTCACTGCCTTTTTATCTATGAGGGCCTTCTTATTCATTTCCTCGTTTGTAAGAGTCCATGAATTTGTTTCAATGAATCCCAATGCTACCATTAGTTCTCTTATTTTTTGATCTATTTTTGATTGAGACGATAGTGAGCCGTTGGTTGCAAGATTCGGGAGCCTTGGTTTAAATCTGTCGTATCCATATGCTACCGCGATATCCTCAACGAAATCGACCTGGTGCATGATGTCGGCTCTGTAAGGTGGGACGTGAATAGACAATTCGTCTTTCTTCTCCGTAAGCTCCGCCTTGTATCCTGTCCTCGCAAGGAGATGCTTAGCCTCATCAGGCTTTAGCCTTATGCCTAAAATTTTATTTGCGAATTTTAAAGAAAGCGTCTCTCTCCTGCCATACTCCAAACTTTCTCTCTTTTCTTTATTTGGAAGCATTAGTTCAACATTCTCAATAACCGCGCCTCTGTCTGCAAGTGATGTCGCAAAGATGTTTGCCACTATTCTTATCGCATGCTCGGAAGTGCCGGTGATGTCAAAAAGAAGATTCTTTGTATCTCCGGTTAGCCTTGTTCTTTCTGAATTTATTATCGGCGGAAAAGACAAAACTCCTTTGCTGTCCATAAACATCGGATAGTTGCTTGTTCCTTCAAAAATGTGCCTATATTCCTGCCCTTTTGGATGTTTGTCTAATATTTCCCGTATGTTCATTTCTTTGTCTGAATCCAGGGGAATGAAACTGATGTCTTTGACTTGTTTGTAGTAAAGATGGCCCTGAACCTTGTCTGCATCATGGATTCCTATTGCAATTTTCCTTCTTTTTCTGCCAAAAGTCTCGTGTATCTTTTCCTGGGCCATTATCAACGAGCGTATCATCTCATCGTCAAGCTTAACGTTTTTAGCTACGAATGCAACTATATAAGGCCTGACCTCTACATTCTCTACATGCAATACTAGGTTTGATTTAGAAAGGGCGTAGTCCCTTGGCTTAATAATTTCTAGGAACTGGCCTATCGCCCTTCCAGCGCCTTCCACAGTAAACATATCGACCCTGTCGTTGGTTATGTCTGCCACAATCTCATCCTCGTCACACTTATCGACAGGCATGCCTAGCATTTCAAATGCATGCGCTATCTGTTCTGCAGGCACTTCCTTTCCTATGAATTTTTCAATTTCTTTTTTCTTGAATGAAATTGTTGCCATAAGACCACGTCATATCTGTGAATCAGCTATCCAATATATGTCATTTTGATATGGTATTCTAATGTCTTTAAGGTTTAGGCGGTTCATGAGAGGCCTTTCCAAAGACATGCCCCACGCAAGAACAGGATAAGAACCCCACAGAGGCAATGAAACCTCTGGCCTTAGTATGCCTGCGCCCGCCAATTCTATCCATTGGTTTCTTTTTTCATCCCACCTGTCAATCTCTACAGAAGGTTCTGTGTATGGGAAGTAATGCGGTCTGAATCTTATCTTTATCCCCTGCTTCTCATAGAAAGCGCTTAAGACTCCGAGCAGGTCCCTAAATGTTGCCTTCTTCCATGCGACAATTCCCTCTATTTGATAGAATTCTGCAAGATGCTTAAAGTCTGTTGCCTCATTTCTGTAAACCCTTCCGATCGCAAAAAACTTTCCTGGCTTGCTTCTCTTCCCTTTCCTTAATGAAACGAGCGTATGCGCCGAGAGGGTGGTTGTATGTGTTCTGAGAACTGCCTGCCTTGGAATCTCTGGGTCCCACTTATATTTCCATGCCTTTTCCTGAATCTCCTTTACCCTCTCCGCAACATCTTCAGGATACTCAAATTTCTCAGGATTTTCTAGATAAAAAGTGTCTTGAAGCTCTCTTGCTGGATGATCCTGCGGGGTGAATAAGGCATCAAAGTCCCAAAATGCGGAATCCACTTCAGGGCCAGTCATTTCTTCGAAGCCCATGCTTACAAATACCTCTCTTATTTGTCTGATATACTCGTTTACAGGGTGGTATGCTCCTTTTCTCGCCCTTTCAATCTTAAGTCTTAAATTGTATTTTCTGAATGTTGCGTTTCTCCATTTTCCAGAAGTAATCAAAGAATGGGTTAGCTCATTTATTTCCTCTTTGTCCAACCTGTCCATCACTGATGGAGCTGTTTCCATTCCTAAATCGGTAATTCTAACGAAGAATTTCTTTGTAGCTGTCTCCTCTATGTTCTTTCTTTGAAGGAGAAGTTTGACTGTTTCCTTGTCTACGTCCCTTCCTTCTTCGATTGCCTTCAATTTTTCCCTCAGATCGTATTTTTCCGGCCTTGAGAGTATTTTTATTTTTCCTTCCGCAATCCTAACCCATCCGTTCTTCATCGCCCATTGCAAGCCTATCCTTCTTTCCTCTTCGCTAAGCGAAGAAACTGGAGTTCCGTCTTTGCTGAGAAGCCTCTCCTCTGGAAATCCTTCTCTGAGATTTTTGTTTCCTTCGCCCGTAATAACATACCTTACTTTTGCCTCCTCAACTATATCAACTAAACCCAGATCCTTAAGCACAAATGCAGACCTTATTAGGGCATCCTTGCTTAGGCCTAATCGTTTAGCTATTGATTCGATATCCTCTTTCTCTTTCCTAAGTGCAGTAAGAAGCTTAATGTCGTGTTGATGAAGGGAATCTAAGTCTATTGTTTCTTTTTTCATCTTGTCACCTTACTTTTTTGACTGCTGCTTCAAAAGATAATACCCAACCCAGATCATCACTATGGAGACTAAAATGATAATTCCTTGTAATGAAAATACCCACGTTACAACTGTCGAGAATAGAGCATTGAAGAACTCCACTAATTCAGTCATTAGGGAAACTTTTCTCTCAAAGATTAATTCAGAATTTGTCAAAACAAGTCTTCCCTGCCAAGTGAACTTATTTGCTCCGCGTGGAATGGTCTCTATATATTCAACAGGCATTGGAGACATTTTTACATTTATCGAATCCTGGGGAATGACTATCTCAACAGATGTTCTTTCAGGAATGAATTTCTCCCCAACAGCCGATGTCTCAAATGATAGATAGTCTGTATTTAGACTGTAACGTATAACTCTAGGTTTGATGTATTTTTCTATCTTGACCAATCCTGTTGCATTTGTCGGGGGTTTAATTTTATATTCGTAAGAAAGAGTTCCGTAGCATGCGGTCTGGTCAAAATTACATGTGTCTGGCGAATACGCCTGAATTGTTACCTTTTCTATCTGAACCTTCGCTGTATCTACATAATATCTTATGTCATTCAGCCCTAGTCTTTGTCTCCATCCTGCTATGTCGTTAGTTGTCTTAAGTGAAAGCTTATATAGGTCTATTGAATCGGGCGAATCCATGTAAAATCTTATGTCATTTCGTATAGTGGCGCTTCCATCTTCATTAACCACTATCTGCATCGTCATGAAAGTTCTTGTAAATCCAGCATACGCTGGCGGAAGCAAAAGGAATGAAAAAAGTAAAATATATAAATATCTATTAATCTTTCCCATAAATGTATATTATAACGTAGGATTTTAAATACAAACGTTACATATGTATCTAGTATGATAAACCAAAGGCAGTAAATTATTTAGGGGATGCGAATGGATTACATAAGATATCTTGGACATTCTGGTTTTGAAATACTGCTGCACGATACTGCAATTCTTATAGATCCATTTTTCGGAAGCGGAATACCTGAAAACATAAAAATACCTGTATTAAAACCGCATCTTATAAAGAAGGCGGACTTGATTCTAATCACGCATGAACATAGAGACCATTGCGATCCGATAATCATTAAAGAACTAGCAGAAAGAACCAATGCAATAGTAATCGGACCTAAGCCGGCAGTAAGTGCGATAGAAATAAACGAAAGGCAAAAAATCGCTGTCGAAATAGGCGACAATTTTCAAATAAGAGGGATTGACATAACTGTAGTCAAAGCCTCACATCCGCAATCGAGATATCCCGTAGGATACATAATCAACGATAAGGTCAAAATATATCATGCTGGAGACACGTATCAATTCAATGAAATGATGCAATTGGATATCGACTATGCATTGATTCCGATAGGCGGGAGCTATACGATGGATGTGCTCGATGCTGCAAACGCCACAAAATTATTTAGAGCCAAATACATAATTCCCATTCATTACAATACGTTTGAGCGTATAACTCAAGATGTAAATGACTTTGCAAGAAGAGTAACGCGCGGAAAAGTAATTATCATGAAACCTGATGACTCTATAAGAATCTAAACGATTGGTTTTTAATTATATTAACGTCTAATGCTTTCAATCTAGCAAAGACGAAAGGAGGGATCGATATGGCAGAAGAATTTTACTGTATGAAATGCAGAAAAAAGGTTCAAGTGGATAAATTTGAAAAGAAGACATTAAAGACAAAGACTGGCGAGAGAGCACAGCTTGTAGGAACTTGCCCATCATGCGGTGGAAAAGTATTCAAATTTGTTAAGGCATAAATCGAATTAAAAATGTGTGATTGCGATGATCAGCGAACACCAGATTGATTACTTTGAATTCAGACAGGATAAGGAAAAGCTCGAAGAAGGAGGAAATATAACTATAAAGCTCAATAGCGTCAAGGCAAAAAACAACCAGCTTGAAATAAAGTATACGTTTTATGTGGAATACAAACAAAAATCCGGGAGCATGACAATCAAGGGAACCATTCTTGCGGACACTGCTGATGCGAAGAAAGGGCAGCAATTGTGGAAAAAGGAAAAAAAACTTCCTGATGACGTAAGCGACGATGTTTTGAATGAGATAGCAAACTTTAACAGAGTGAGGGCAGCTGGTGTTTTGCGAGCATTGCGGGCAAAAATAGAGATTGTAAAAGAACCGACAAAGCCTGCAGCATAAGTTATTTTATCTTTTTTATTTTTTATTATAAGTGAATCTCAAGTCCGTCTTTTGCCACTACCGTATTTTCAAATATTTTCTTTGCCTCGTCTTCTATTTCTTTGTCGTCTTTATATCTGTTGCCGATGTGATACAAAACAAGTTTTTTGACTCTTGCTTTATTAGCAACTGTGGCCGCATCCATCACTGTCGAATGAAAATCTTCGTCAGCCTTATCTCTCATGTCTTCCATAAAAGTTGCTTCGTGGAAAAGAATGTCGGAACCACTTGCATGTTTAATAGTATTTTCAGAATAGGCAGTATCTCCAGTTATAACGATTTTTTTACCTTTTTTCTTGTATGTAATTTCTTCCATCTTCACCGTTTTCTTACCTAATTTTATGTATCCTTCGCTCTCAATAATTTTGAACATTTTTCCTTTAATACCTAATTTTTCGCATTTCTCTTTGTCAAATCTCAGTGTTTCTTTCTCTTCGAATACATAACCCAATGACACTCCATTGTTTGAATGATTTGTTCTAAATGCATAGATAACCGCACTGCCAAGATCTATGTTCCACCCTTCATCTATTTCTTCAATTTTAAGAAATGGAATATCCTTTGATACCAATTCTCTTATTCTTTTTTCTGTTCCCTTTGGGCCGGCTATAAGCAATGGCTCCTTTCTTTTATTTTCTTCTATCGAAAGAGTATACAGCAACCCAGGTATACCGAAAATGTGGTCCCCGTGCAAATGGGAAATTAGTATCATTCTTACCTTTGAATAGCTTATTTTATATTTCATCATCTGGCGTTGTGTACCTTCGCCACAATCGAAAAGGAATACGTCTCCTTCGTACCTTAAAGCTATTGATGTAAGATTCCTTTCTGGAGACGGAACCGCCGCGCCAGAACCTAAAACAACTAAGCGCATCATTAGCATCACTGCATTAGCAATCAGGAAGTGAATATAAATACCGGCATATTTTCTTCCCTGTCTTTTATTACGTAACCGTATCTAATAAATTGCACTACCTCTCCCTTCTGCAATTCTTTAACATACGATTCTGCAAAACCCTCATCAATTTGCATACTTACCTTAGCCGGAACTTCTCCATCAAGAAGGTCTAATGGTTTTTCAACCCTAACTTTGACTGCGGAATCTACCGGAACCCATTGTATCTTTTTCTCAGGTATTCGATCGGATTCGGTTTTGATCGCCTCATACATCTCAATCTCCCCTTCACTAATTTTTGATATTATTTTTATATTGCACAGGTCTTTCAGCCTAATCTCTTCCCCTATTACAATGTCGCTTTTTTCAAGATAAATCTTCTCGTTTACAAAAAGTTGTCTTGCACCCAGATCTTTTTCTTGGTGAAATGGAAGATTTGTCTGCGATTTAAATCCTTTAATCCATACGATCGCCGGCTGGCTTACAAAGTGCAGCCTTTTTGAAACTGGATCGAGTATCTGCTTATTTTTGTGAAGCAGCTGTTCGAGCGTTGCGTCTTTTGATTCCGATTTGCTAACTCCAAAGGATAGGGCAAATTCTCGAAGGGCTTCAGGCCTTATTCCCCTTCGCCTTATTGCCTTCATAGTGAGAAGCCTTGGGTCATCCCAGCCACTTATAACTCCTTCCTGCACCAACTTTCTTATAACTCTTTTTTGAGTAGTATTGTTCTTTATAACAAGCCTTGAAATTGATATGATAAGCGGCTGCCTCAGTCCAAAGTCTTTTATCAAAGAATAGTAAAGTTCATCCCTTAGTTCGTACTCTTTTGACCTGACCGCATGAGTGACTCCTTGAATCGAATCAAGAATTGGAGTGACAAAATCATATGAAGGCCATGCAACATATTTGTCTTCCTGCCTGAAATGCGGCTCATTGACTATTCTAATAAGAGTTGGATCTCTCATAACTGTATTTAGAGCAGACATGCTTCCCTTATATCTTAAAACTGCTTCTCCTTCATTAAAGCCCCCGTTTATCATTTTTTCTAAATCTTTAATGTTTTTTATGATTGGCTTATTTCTACAAGGGCATTCTCTTCTTTCTTCTCGATTTATTTTTATTGTATCTCCGTTGCATTCGCAGACGTATGCCTTGTCCATTTTTATTAGATCAAAAGCGTATTTGTAAAACATATCCATGAAATCTGAAGTAAAGCATTCCACATCCCAATCTACACCGAGCCATTTCAAATCCTCTTTGAGCGCATTTACAAATTCTTGTTTTGCCAAAGACGGATTGGTATCATCTATCCTAAGTATAAATTTGCCATTTTGCTCTCTAGCACCCTGCCAACTTATAAGGCATGCCTTTGCGTGTCCTATGTGCAAATAACCAGAAGGCTCTGGCGCAAAGCGTGTGACTACCTTTCCTTCTATATGTGGAGGAAGATTAACTCCTTTTTTCTCCTCTTTTTTCTTCTCCCCAAAACTATATTTTGAAATATGCTGTTCTATTTCTTCTCTTGGCATTGAATTTACGAATTGGATAACCGAATTTATTATTTGCATCGCTGATTTCATATCTTTCTTAATATCGGGATATTCTGCAATTACCTTACCTACAACTGCGCCTACATCTGCCTTTCCATAGTCAAAAGCATTTTTTAAGGCCCATTTCAATGCGATTTCTCTTATATCCATAAAATCACTTTAAAGCGCAAAATATGATAGTTAATTATTCTTTAAATAGGAATATAACTCTTATGCTTATGCGATTCATAATCTAATATGTGCATCAACCAGCTCTTTTGTATTTCCAACTAATTTAGGCTTAAGTTTTCTCAGGGACTTTATGTCGTTTATGTTTCTTGTAAACATGAAATTCTTAAGCTCAGACTTCCACTGCCTGATAAGTGATGTCACACTGTTTGAATAATATGCCCTCAAAAACGGAATGGCGGCAGCACCCAATTCTGCACCAAGGCAGATTGATTTTGCGATTTCAATGCCATTTCTTACGCCTCCCGAGGCTATTAATTTTTTGCTAGTATATTTCTTTGCAAAAACAAGAGAGACGACCGTTGGAATGCCATCCTCATCAAAAGCTGAGCTCAAACTATTATTTCGCAATCTTTCAATTTTAGCCCAAGATGTTCCGCCTGCGCCTGCTATATTTATGAACTGCGCTTTTGTTTTTTCTAATTTTTTCAAAGTTTCTATGGACATCCCGTGTCCAACTTCTTTTATTATGACTGGCACATCGATTTTTTCGCAGACCTCATCTATAAGGTCAAATTTGTGCTTAAAGTAAGTATCTCCTTCCTTTTGAATTGCCTCTTGAATTGGATTTAGATGTATTGCCAATGCATCCGCATCTATTTCTTTCAATGCCGACTCCAACTTCCCTATCAATTCATTAGACAGATTCGCAATCCCTATGTTTCCTACAATAGGTATGCTCGGAGCCACGTCTCTCACTTTATAAGTGTAAGACAGGGCTGGTTTTTCAATCATCGCCCTTTGAGAGCCCAGGGAAAAAGGTATATTCTCCTTTTCTGCCGCACCTGCTAGTTTTTTGTTTATTTTCTCAGCGCCTGTGAATCCGCCAGTTATCGAATCTATCATAATTGGAGCGGATATGTCTTTCTTTAAGAATTTCAAATCTGTTTTTATATCTGATAAGTTCAAATCCGGAATCGAATCATGATAAACTAAAACATCTTCAAAACCGGCGGATATAGTTTCAAATGAAACCGAATTTTCAATGGCAACTGATATATGAGTGTGCTTCCTGGCTTCTATTGACATTTAATCACCATAACTATTTGGTATAAGCGACTGACAAAAATACATCAGTTTCCTCCTTAACTCCTGTCTTACTGATTTTTTTTGATAGGATTTTAGGTCTGAATCCGTTTTTTATAGAATATACAAAAGGTATCAAAAAAACAACTGGATTCGTCGCACAGCTCTCTTGTATGAGTAATTTGAATATCGGGTCAATGTTTTGCTGCGGATCGAATGATTCCAAGTAATTTAAAAAATAAGTAAGTTTTAAGTTTGCAGCTTCTAGATTTTCGCAATGAAAAAGTTCGGAAACGCCAATGATCACCGCGTTTCGGTTTAACAGAGATATAGATGATTCTATGGCATTAACAAGATCCCTTACAATCGAATCATCAACAATAGAAATTGTAATGGCGACCAGTTTTGGGTTAGAGACTATTGATTGCACGAATGGCAGATGCAGTTCTATTGAGCTCTCAAAGCAGTGGGCGGAATTGTCAAATTCAGCAAATGAAGAATGCTTCTTGATTTCTTCGCCGAGCTCCCTGTCGTATGAAACTTTGCCTAAAGGAGTTAACCAATCCTCATTCGATATTGCGACAGGCTTTCCTTTTTTTGACTTGTTGTTTGAAATAAAGATAAAGGTCGTCTCTTCAGGTATATTTAAAAGATAAGCGTACGCATTAAAGTATAATTCTTTAAACTCATTAAAACTTCCGTTTGCTAAATAAAGCGCGGATATTGAATTGAAACTTTCGGTTTTTTGATTTGAGATCTCTTTGTATATGTTTTTTAATTCTGATTTATTGCTAGGATATAATGTGCCTGCGGCAATGGGGGCTCTCATTTTAAACCTCTTTAAGCCAATGACAAATCATTAGGCGACTCTTATGTTTATTACCCCTGCGGTCACATGTTCTGGGGGGGAGGAGATTTCATTGTTCTTAAATTTTATTGTGAAAAATATTGAATAGAGCGTTCCGGGGGCAACACTTTGAAGGTTGTCCACCTCAAAAATTAAGCTTGTATTGAAAGAGTCTCTATCTTGGATTACTTTAGTAAAAGGTCCGATTTGCTTTGAATATTTTTTATTGTTGATTCTGTCTTCAAGTGTAAAATTAATACTTGTTATATTTATGTCGAAACCCATTGAATTGTGCGCATAAAGAGTAAAATTGAGTCCTGCGCTGGTCTTATTAAGATAAAAGTTATCGCATGTAATTCCAGGCCCTATGTCGCATCTTTCGGCAACATAAAATTCTGGCTTAAATATAGATGAATAAAGAATTGCCATTATCACTAGCACCAATAGAATCGCCCAGCCGTATGTCACTAAAAACTCGGTTGCAGCTTGTCCTTTTATAGTTAAAGAATTACGATTGCGTACCATAAAAATATGTTGATAGTATAATTTTTAAATGGTTCGCAACAAAAAATAAATATGGTAAAAATACCTATTTTTTCAGATGTGTTTGGAACTCCTGCTGGAGAAATCAGCATAGATAATGACAATATCTCGGTTAGGCACCGGGATCTAAAACTCACAGTTCCGATTGGCTATCTCTATGACGCAATTATAGTTGAGAGAAAAGAACTTGGAAAGATCAGGGCAAAAATCATTATATACGATACAGTAGGAATTAAGAATGAAATCGAATGCATAATGTCAGACAGCAATTTCTTCTTGCTAAGATCCTTCATAAAAAGACAATGATGTTTCTTATCGAAATAAATAAGGTGAAAAATATGATAATAAGACCTGCTGTGATACTTGATGCGAATGAGCTGATGTCTAAGGCTGCGAAACTAATGGAACAGGGTGTTACCACTATAATAATTCAAAAAAACGGCAAGTACATAGGGATTCTCTCCGATAGGACTTTAAAGACGATTCAATACGTTCCTGATGCAAAGGTTGAAAAATATGCATGGAAGGCCCCATTGCTAAGACAAGACGATTCGCTTGAAAAGAAAATGTCAATGTTTGTAGAAGGATACAGGGAATTGCCATTGGTTGATGGGGATTCAATAATAGGGCTAATTAAGAATATAGATGTATTAGAAGAACTAATCGGAGAGGATAAGATTCCTCCAATGAAGGTTGAGGAAATAATGAGCGTGCCAATTGAAAAGATGGATATAAAGGAAAGCGTATCAAAAGCAGCTGCAAAAATGAGAAAAGAGGGAAAGCATCACCTACTTATAACTGAAAATAATAAACCTGTTGCGATTGTAAGCAGTATAGACATAACTCCTCTTGTTCAGAAAGTTAAAACTAAGGTACCGATGGGGAGGGAAAAGGCCAAAACGAGCTCTATACTACTGCAAACTGTCGTAGGATCGTCTCCAAGATTGATCAAAATATCGCCCTCTTCTTCGCTAAGAGAGGCTGCTAAACTTATGAAGAAAAATGATATAACGTCTTTGCTTGCAGAAGGCGATGGCAAATTCGGAATCATAACTGCAGTAGATATAATTAAGGCAGCCATACCAAAGCATGAAACCGCTATCGAGATTATAGGATTAGATGAAGAAGACAAGGCTTACAAAGACGATATCTATAAGGAAGTGAATGAATTTGCAAAATCCTGCGAACAAATAATGCCGATTGAATTCATAAGATTAAACATAAAGAAACATTCTACAACAGGTAGAAGACACAAGTACACGATGAAAATGTTAGTTGCAGGAAGGAAAACTTTCGATGTTAGTTCTTACGATTGGAAGCTTTTTGCTGCCCTCAAAGAAGTCTTAAGGGAAGCGGATAGAAAAATCAAGCAAGAAAAAGAAAAGCTTAAAGGTAAGAAAAGCGGATTTGGAAAATTGAGAAGTATTTCCATACAGATTCAAGAGGGAGATCTGTATCCCGGAAAGCCGGAAAATGAGTAATGCCGATATAAAGCATGCATTGCTATCTTTTTAGTTTAGGCTTATTTTTATCTGTTTTTCCATTTCAGAATAAATTATCTTAAATGTATATCTGCCGGATTTAAACTGTTCAGGCAACCCTTCTGCAGAGATATTGAATTGCGTCATTTTAACTATATGAATATCCCCCAAAGAAGTTGACAATACTGCAGAAATCTCCCTGTTGCTGTCTCTCCCTATCGAAACGTTTTTTATGTTGCTAGGAAAGCTTACTTCCACAGTTATGCTATTGTTTGGTCCAAGAACACCTACAGAATCTACTGCAGAAGATAGGGTAAACAGTGATCGAGAGGTCTCTATGGTAGCTAATTCATCCTGAATAGATACTGCTCGACTGAACAAAATAAATAGAAGCGGGATAAGAAGCAGAAATATGAATCCAACTATTAGTATAGTCTCAAATGCCACCTGTCCTTTTTTAAATCGAAACGCTTGATCGTTTTTTAGCATCATATCCCAAGTAATAATTGAAAGTGAAATTTTAAAACTTACCATTTCCAATTACTTATATAGATATTTTGAAACTTTTGGATGTTCAAAATATTTTAGCCAATTTATTTTGTCCCATCGCTTATCGGGTATTTTTTTATTTGATATTATGGATACAACTTCTTTAAGAGTGCTAGATAATGACCTGGAAGAATCGATTTCATAGATTTTGCAGTTATAATTCTCTTTCGTCCTAATTGTACAGTAATCCACTAATTCAGCCTCTACATTTTCACTTATTTTATAATTGGGATATTTCCTTGATTTCAATCTCTTTATAAGGATGTCTGGTCTTGTTCTAAGTATGATGGCCATATCTGCAGGAATTTTTAACTCGCATGCAAGATGTCCTTCTATAACGATTGCTTTGTCGGATTGTTTCCCCATCCTTAATATCTCGCTTTTAACTTCTTTTTGTAAAGCTGGAATATTTACTACTTTGCATCCTCTCTCTTTCGCGCGCCATAGCCTTTTTTTTATGACTAAAGAGTTCAAATCGATAACTTGAAATCCATATTTTAAAAGATGTTTTGCAATCGTTGTCTTCCCGGTTCCGGGAGTACCTGTCAAAATATAAATGTCCATAAACAATCAGCCATACTACGAAATTTAGAATAAGATAACGCAAATTAATTATCTATGCTACCATTCTTTGCCATACTCTTTTGATATTAAATTTTTAACTCTATAGAAGTGTTTATGCAGATCATCGTAATCTGACTCGTCCATGCTCTCTGATGTGGAAAGAAGATCGCTCATGAAATATATGACGGAAGCTTGAAGAATATTCATTTTTTGAGATTTGTGAATTGCATCCTTTACTGTGTTTAAAATTTTTTCATGAAATACGAGGCCTTTTCGTTTGCAGATGGATTTGGCGCGCTCTACAAATTCAATTCCAAATGAAGCGACTGGAAATTCTTTTTCCATTTTGCTGAGATCTCCTTTGTGATGCAAAAGAAGATTGATGAATTTCTCTGTGTTGCTTAAGAATTCGTCCATATCATTATAGTTTATACTTGAACTTACAGTTAACACTTTCTCTTCTTTCATTAGCTCTATGCTTATTTCGGTTTTTTTGACATTTTCCGGATTATTTTGCTGTACATGCCTGTGCGCCATAATAATAATATAGTGACATTATATTTATATTTTTTGGTCTATATACCTATTGATAAACTCGCAAAATTAGAAAGCAGATAAAAGGGTGTAAAAATGCATCTAAAGAGTAATTCCATTTCAACAAGCCTTATCATTCAATTCATTTTAATTTCAACAGTCCTAGCATTTCCAAATCAGCTGATTATACATGAAAATAAAAGTATAGTGAAAGGACAATTGAATGCTGAAATAAATCCTATTGGAATAGTATGCACTGAGAATCCGTGCTTAATAACTCACAACGTAACAATTTCAAATGAAGAAAATAAAACTGTTAGTGTAGCACTGTATAGGAAAGATGACAATAAATATAATCTAATGGCGGTTCTTGGAAATTTGAGCGGCTACGAAACTGCAGAATTTCAAATACCTATTAAATATAATTACAATGGAGTGACAACGTACGTTGGACGATATATGCTTATTACAGACAATTATCTGGTCAAAGAATTTACAATAGCAGAATCATGGAACAAATACGAAAAAACAGCTTATGATGCATTGGATATAGGCGCATATGTTATCTCCCCGATAATAGCTCTGGTACTTTTATTCATACTGTCTCTAGTAGTAAGGAATGCGGAAATGAGGCGCTATGGCAAAAAAGATGAATATACAGATAAGACATTATTCGAATTCCCATATGGAAAAACCCCTGGAGAGCAAATTGCAAATGCAATGACAAATCCAATAATTTGGTCATTGATACTCTTTTTTGCAGTCTTACTGGTGTGTCTTGTTACATTCTCAACTTATCAGAATTATGATATAATAACCAAAATGGAAATAATAGTAATATCGTTTGTTGCAGCGTTGGTCATACCAATTATACTTATGATATTTACATGGTACGCAGACATATACGAAAGAGAGCCCTTAAGGTTTGTAGTTGGAATGTTCGTATATGGGATATTTGCTGCATTGATAGCGTTCTTCCTAAATAACCTAATAATGTATTTGGCAGGAAAGGGGCCGGAAATGATTCCGCTTGCCTTGATGACTGCGATTATAAGTATAGTTGCAAGTCCTATAATCGAAGAATTTTTGAAGCTATTCGGACTTGCGCTTTTTTCAAGACATCACGAATTCGACGATGCACTTGACGGACTTCTTTATGGATTTGCAATAGGAATTGGATTTGCAATGTATGAGAACTGGTTCTATTTCGTAGGAAACTTAGATCCCCTTACAAGTGGGATTGACAGCTGGATCTCAATAATTGTTTATAGATCATTCTTTAATACTCTGGCACACGGATGTTTCGTTGCATTCGCAGGAATGTTACTCGGTTACCTCAAATCCAGAGAAAATTACAGGCCGTATTACCATTTCGGATTGATCCCAGGATTGTTTGTTGCGATATTGCTGCATCTGATATTTAATATAACTGCGTATTTAGATATTGTAAACATTGGGGGATACAGGGCGATAGTTGCCTCATACAATCCTTCATTTGTAATTGCGATATCTATAGTATTCATTATATCTTACATTTTCGCTGCGATTGATACGAAAAAAAATAGAGCTACGCAACAAGAAGTCGCTTAAGTTTACTTTTTACTGAATCTGCTTAAAAATTTAGAAAGCGTTTCTTTTGCCTTTGAAATGTTGGAACTTAATACATTCGAACCTGCGCTTGTGGAAAGCAAAGAAGAATCGACTCTTTTTTCCTCAAACTCTTTACTTATTCCATACTCGGCAAGAGATGGGCTTGCTTGCTGTTCAGGATCCACCTGAGAGAACGCATACTGGTTTTGTCTTGATACGGAGCTTTGAAGTTGTTTTGCCTGCTCTAGCAGAGCCTTCAACTCGGTCTTTTTCTCATCTATTTTTTTATTTATTTCTTTCTCGTTTAACAGCAGAGAATTGAACGATTCCTCATTTACAGCCAACATCTTTTCAAGTTC
This sequence comes from Microcaldota archaeon, assembly GCA_026413625.1. Lineage (GTDB taxonomy): Archaea > Micrarchaeota > Micrarchaeia > CABMEP01 > CABMEP01 > DTQF01. The sequence goes on along the minus strand of JAOAKO010000004.1, from coordinate 9,480 downwards.
CTTCAAGTATCTGCTGCTAGCTTCCAGCTCAATTGATTTAGATAATGAAAAAACTTCATCTGCGTACCCCTTTATCTTTTCGTCAATTTTTCTCTTCTTATCAGAATACTCTTCTTCGATCTCTCTTATTTCGGCATCAAATATATCAAGGTCACGCATCCTATTAGCATAACCTTCGAATTTGTGATTAAGGGATTTCAAAACTTTATTGGTGTCTTCAATTTTCATTTCGATAGATCTTGACAATGAATTCAACTTTTCTAATTGGCCCTCAAGATTCAGCAATTCTTCCTGAGATTTGGATACTGTCTCCCTCACAAACGTTATCGAATTCTTAAGTCTCTCTTCCTTTTCGCGCAAAGAAGAGTAGATATTATTTATTCTAATTAGTTCCTTCTCATGTTCAATTATCTGGTTCCTTATTAAGTTGAATTCTTCCAAATAATCCGATTTCATTTCTGAAATGCTTATTTGCGCTTCCTTTATCTCCTGAATAATGGAATTAAAAGACGAGTTCAGCTTCTCTTGCTTTTCTTTAAGTGATTTAAGAATTTGCTCTGTTTCCTCTAAGCTTGTCGGTAATGAATCGATTCTATTTCTTAATTCCTTCAACTTTTCTTCTTTTTCGTTCATCAATAATTCCATGGCCTGAATTTGAGCTGAAAGTTTACTCTTTATTTCCGGATATGTGGAGTCGAATAAAACTGTCTTTTGCTTATTTAAGTCAGCGATTTCTGCTCTTTTGTTTACAATCTGATTTAATTTCTGTTCGAGTTCCTCATAAGTCTCTGTTTCTTCTGTACTTTTCTGATCAGACTTGTATTTTCCAAGTAGACGCTGCTTAGCGTATTCTTTCGTACGAGCTTTTGAATTAGATTTTACTGCCTCTTTTACTATATCGCTATCTTTTAATGAGATTATATGTGCAGAATCGCCATTATCGGACTCTCCAGATATCCTCAAAAGAATGTTTCTCTCTATTTCTTTTATTTCTTTTTCTATTTCTTGATCTTTTCTTGATTTTAATTTCTGCTTTTTGTCTGGCTGATCTTCTAAAGAATCAGCTTTTTTCTTTAATATGGTTTCGGCTTTGGAGGTTAAAACTGTAAAATCCTCACTTTCCAGATCTTCTTTCTCGTTTTCATTTATTTCCCTGTCTTTTACTGCCATTCCACCAATCTTATATGAACTTTCTCGCTTAACCTCTTTTGACTTTCCTTCTTTTTTGTACTTAGGTTGTTGTTGACTCTCTTGAGCGTTGGTTTCCACTTGTTTTTCTTCTTGTTTCTCTCTTAATATGCTAAATTTGGATTCGGTAAAATCAGTGGGGACTGACTTTTCAGAGCTCTTCGCTTGAACCGAACTTTTATTTCCTAGCCTCGAAGCTTTTGATAAATCTTCAGAATTTAAAGAAATGATTTTTTGATTTTTCTTCATTTTCATTAAAATTCTGTCGGCTTCATCGTTCCAAGATATAAGAACTTTTGTTAGGCTGTATCCGACATCCACCATCTCCTCTTTTTCTAATAGGTTTATAATCAGCTTTATATCTTGTTCATTTGCGCCTGTTTCCTTTACTAATTCCGACAACTCGATTATTTTCCTTTGCTTTAATATGGCGATTATGTTATCCGCAAGAGAAACTATTTCATCATCCATATGCTCACTGATCTAATGATTAAGCAATAATATACATATAGCACATTGTCCATATTTAAATACTTATCGCTCTTGCCGACTTCGTTACAATTGAATATATAAAAAGAGAATTTGCAGAGCCCTAGGGGAGATTTGAACTCCCAACCTACTGATTACAAGTCAGTCGCTCTGCCGTTGAGCTACTAGGGCAAGAAAAAAAGTTATTTCTTGACTACTGTAGTCTTCTTTGGCCTAAGGAATTTGTAGTTGCATTTTCTGCACTTTTCTACTCCTGCTTTGTTTTTTGTTTTGCATTTTCTGCATACGACTTGTTTTTTAAGCTTTGCGTCCGCTATTGGAAACTTACCCATAATATCACGTTTTAGTTTAGATTTTGCAAAAAGATTAGATCTGATTGAATTAATCAGAATAGTAAATATAATATATAGTTAATATTTTTAAATTCTCTAGTTAGTTTAATTTTTGTTATTTACTTAACGCCCCCGACGGGATTCGAACCCGCATTACAAGCTTTTTGCCAAATGAAACGAGATGTCCGCAAGCTCGCGTACTATCCAGGTTATACTACGGGGGCTCAAAAATTAAATATGAATAAAAAAATAAAACCTTTTGCTTATTCTGAAAGGTATTCTTTTATTTTAAACAAAATAGAAAGGATCTGGCCCTTTCCATATACGACATCGTGCTTAACTTTAAATTCTGCCGAGTCATCGGAAGAAGAAAGAATTACCTTTATTTTAGGGTATCTTTCTTTTATTCTATTTATAAATTCTGTACTTTCTCCATCTGGAAGATGGAAATCTGCAACTATGACTGCAGGCTCTAGTTTTTCAGCGTCCAATCTTTTCAGCTCTTCCTCCCCTTCCTTAAGAGTAGTAAGAAATCTGCAGTTCAGGCCTTTAAATGCCTTATCGTATAATTTAAGCACGGTTTGGTTGTCTTCAAGAATTAAAACAATGTTTTTTTTCTGATTTTTATGGTGGATTATATCATCTAATGGATCGATCCTTCCCTTCTTTGCTATTTCATTGTTTTTTTCTTTGCCTTCGTCTCCCTTAAATTTCATCTCTTCCATAATAAGTTTATGACATAGAGATATATAAAGATTATCTTATGTGAAAATTAAAAAGAAAAATATGTGAAAATTAAAAAGAAAAAGGTCGGCAGAGCCGACTTTTTTAATTTATTCCTTTGCAACTTCATAAAGAGCTTTCAAAGCAACTACTGCTACACCTGGAGCCACAAACAAAATTATGTTGTGGACAAAGCTTGCAAGGAAGGTTATTCCTCCGGTTCCCACAGGTAATGCTGTTAGAACTCCGGTGAATCCATTGGCAGCCACTAAGAAAGCAATGTTTGCTATCATATATAGTTGCAATTCCTTGTCTCCGATGTTCAGCAAACCAACTATAATACCTAGAAATCCAAGGATGAGAATTGTCCATCCTGCACTTAATACTGTTGGCATAACTGCAAGCACAAGGGCTACGATCAAACCTAGGTAAAATGCCCATGCACCAAATGATTCCATAGTCTCCTTTGCCATTTTTTATCACCTTTTATTACAGCAAAGCTGTAACAAACAAATATTATTAACTAAAGGTTGAATTTAAAAACCTTATCTATGGTTTATGTAAATACGGCAATCAGCGAAAAATTAAAGTTTTTATAGTTTATTGAACATAAAAGTAATATGGCAACAAAATGGAGTGAAGTTTTTATAACTGGAGGAAGGATCATATTAGCGATAATTATAGCAGTAACAATAGGGGCAGCCCTTAAAGCAAACCGCTACTTTTACAAAGACAATGTTACGCCATGGTTACTTGGAATATTTGCCGGAATACTTTGCTTTGTTCTTCTTCAAGTTTTGGCAAAAGGAAAAGGCTAGTTATTCCATTTGTCTTAAAAATGACTCTGCCATATTCCTTGTTTTGCGATCTGACTTTATTATGACTATTCCCTTTCCAGGCTGTCCATATAAGATAAATGCTCTTTTTGCCCTGTAAAGAACATAAATAGTCGCCAGGTCCTCTTCTCCGATTACCAATATTCGTTCTGTTTTATTTGATCTAAGTGCATCATCTATTGCATCGCAAAGTTCACTACTGATAAGGGAGCGTGGATTTGTCACCACATATGTAGGAAATGGTAATTTCCAACTTATTTTCTTTCTCATAATCTTGCCGTCGTATATCCACAGATCTGGAATAAAACCGTTTTTCGAAAGAAAAAGACCGGTTGCATCTCCAACTGCAATCAATTTGTATTTTTTATTTCTGCGTTTGTCTCTCAAGAATGAAAGCGTCTCTTCTTCTGAAAATACGTTACCTAAAGGTCTGGCTAACGTCCCCCTCAATTTTTTGTTTAATCTAAACCTTACTTTACATTTGCGCATAGTATCAATAAAATAATTATAATGAAAGATTTTAAACCAATCTTTGATTGTTTGTATGAATGTTTGTGCCAAAATGAAGGTTAATGATCATCGACGTTAGATAAAAATTCTTTGTACTTTCTGTAAAAAACAAAAAAGATAACCTTTTTTAATATTACACTATATAAATAGAAATAGAGGTGACATTAATGGGAATACTCCAAAGACTATCAGGCTTATTAGGTCTGAGCAAGGAAATGGACCTAGAGGAATATCTAGACACCGCAGAGCTTGAGAACGTTGATGTTCTTCACGAGGGAGCAGACAGGTTCGTCAAGCCGATTGCGCTCGAGAGCGAGGCAGACGTTAGCGTCGTAGAGCACGAATTATCAAGAGGAAACATTGTTCTTCTTAACTTCGGACCGCTCTCAAAGCAGCAGACAAGACTTAGAAATGTTATCGGCGAGCTCAAGGGATACGTTACAAAGATCAACGGAGACGTCGCTAGAATAAAGGACGACACTTTAATTCTCACACCAGAGGGAATAAAGATCGTCAAGAGAAAGAGATAATTTTATTTAATATTTTGATTTTCACTTGTTTTTATATTTATTTTTCTTTGGTTTGACTATTGCATTTTCCAGTTTTTTAAGGAAATTGATTAACGCTTTTCCTTCTGTGGCAGAGCGAATTCCACGCCCAAAAATACGCTTAAGTGAGAGAATTGTGGTTCTTTCCCCTCTAATTCCTTTTAAGCTTTTAACCAAACGTATTGTTGTATTGTCTATTATTTTTCTTTCCTCACTACTTATGGAAGGAGCACTTATGCCGCGTTTGCTCGCAATACTAAATTCATATAGCATTATGCCTAATGCATGAGATATGTTTAGGGTACCATAGTTTTCGGAAGAGGGAATTCTAATTACTGCATCGCACTGTTCAAGTTCTTCCTTAGACAAACCTGTTCCTTCTCGCCCTATTAGCAATCCGACCTCCATATCTGTTTTTGAAAATTCCTCTGCGGCTTCTCTTGGAGCTATTGGCACCCTTAATACTTCCCTTCCTCCGCTTTTAACCGCAGTGCTTCCTATCACTATCGAACATCCATCTATAGCCTCTTCAAGGCTTGAAACAATTTTCGCAGATGAAAGAACATCAAGGGCATGCTTAGAATACATTTTCGCCTCTTCACCTATCTGGACTTTCGGATTCACTAATACAAGATCATAAAAATCAAAATTCTTCATAACGCGCGCACAATAACCTAAATTTTGCTCATACTCCGGTTCCACTAGAATTACCCTTAGTTTCATAAATTCACCTACCTGGATGATAAAGAGTAAATTATTTTAAACTCTAAGCATTAAATATCTATGTGGCTGGCGGACTGGGAGGCTAGGGGTCTCCTAAACCACAAATCCTCTATAGTGGGGTCTCAAGGCTTAGGGCGGACACCATGTCAGTGAGCCCCATTCTGAAACCGTCGAAGCTCTGTCCTATAGGAAGGTTACTTGCATGAACCAGGCCAGGCCGGAAGGAGCAACCTTAAGTGCAAGACGCCTTGTCTATGGGGTTGCGGAGTGGAGGTTAAGAATGGATAAGCTAACTGGTTTGGAAACCAACTTAAGCCAGTCCAGCCACACCAATATAATTTGTATAATTAAGCGCTTATTTCAAAAATTCAATAGACGCATATCCAACTACCGCATTCTCATCCATGGTAGCGTCTGCACTTGTAGAGTAGTTCAAGAGATTAATTTCTCTCACTTCCAACTTCTTTGAAATGAACATTAATGTAGAGATAGGACCGTATCCGCAAATGGAAATTTGCCTTTTTCCAATTGTTTCATAAAATGATTTTACATCCAATGATTTTATTTTCTCTATTGCGAAAGAGTCGTCTTGTTCTGCTTTTTTCTTAGGGACATAATGACTAAAATCGCTTGATGATATAAAAAATACTTTTTCACCCTTCTTATGCATTTTTAGATATGTTGCATAAAGAATTTCTGATATCTCCTTCGCAATGCTTATGCTTTGATTAAGCATGCATATGGGAACAAATTTGAAATTCTTTCCAAACAAATACTGAAGAAATGGTAGTTGAACTTCAATGGAGTGCTCATAAAGATGCGCGCTTGCATCCATCAGTATGTCTCCATTGCATACCTTGCATAATTCATTTATAAAGTCCTCATCTATAACCGCCCTTCCAAGCGGAGTTTCCCATTCTCCTTTAGGATAGATTGAAACCTCTGCACCGAAGCCATAGTGATTTGGTCCTAGAATAACAAACGTTGAATCCTTACCAATCTTTTTTATTCTCGAATATCCATACGCAGCAGTTTTGCCGGAATAAATGTAACCTGCATGTGGAGACACGAACCCGATCATGCCCTCGGCTGGCTCTAGACCTGAGACCGATGGAGATGAAAATAATCTCCCAATAATATCCTCTACTTCCTTTTTTGAAGATGGATAAAATGAACCTGCAACAGCCGCTTTTCTAAGATTCATAAGATCACTCTTCAGGTAATATCATCTTAACTTTTCCCTTTTTATCTTCTGAAAATATTATTGCTTGGAATGTTAAAATTTTTGTTTCCTTTTTTTTCCAGCACCCCTCATGTAAACCTGCCTTTATACATGCATGATCTAAAAACTCCTCTTCATTCCAATTTTCTTCTACAGCTACTTGCGGCAGCAGCAGTCCCCTTTGCCAATCCGACTCAATTATCAACCCGTCTCTCCCGACTTTAATTTTTCTAGGTGCTTCTTCCTTGTTTTCTAATTTTAATTCCCTTGGAAGAGTTAGAATGCTTATCTCGATTTGAATTTCATCGACTTCGCTTTCGCTTACCGGAATGAATCTATAGTCTTCGGTTGCGGCGCTTATCGCCATATCCCGGACTGCCTCGACCAATGGTTGAATTGGAAGAGGAATGCCTATGCAACCCCTCAGTTCATCATTAATTGTTAGAGTTACAAATGCCCCTCTCTTTTCCAAAAGATGCTGAGGCAGAGCTGGAAATTCTCTTTTAATGTCAATTATCTCTCCATGAAGCACATATTCTTTTATTGCCTTATGGGCGATCTCCACCAGAATCTCGCCATCCTTTAATGAATATTCAAACATGCTATCACCGCTATCCGAAAGAAGACAACGGATATTTCAATTTACCAACAATTGGAATTTTATATCCGCAGTTTGTGCATTTATTATCTTTGTCAAGCATCCATTTCATGACTAAAAATCCGTATCTTCCTATCACAAGAGAATGGCAATTCGGACAGTAGGTGTTTTCACCCGGATGCCCAGGAACATTGCCTAAAAGAACATAATCCAGATATTCGCTTGCTATTTTGTACGCTTTCTCAAGCGTTTCAATTGGTGTATCTGGATAATCCATCATCTTATATGAAGGATAAAACCTAAGCAAATGAAATGTTATGTCTTTCCCTAAATTTTCTCTTATCCATTGCGCAAGCGCCCTCACTTCATCTAGATTGTCTCCGACTTTAGGCACAATCAAATCGGTAATTTCAAAATATATCCCTTTCTTCTTTATGTATTTCAAATTCTCATATATCGGCTCAACATCGTTTATCGAAACAAACTTCTTATAAAACTGAGAATTTCCGGATGCCTTAAAATCCACGGTCATCGCATCTATATATCCATATCCTTTATCTATTGTCTCCTTTGTAAAATATCCATTTGTAACCCATGTGTTAAACATGCCCTTCTCTTTTGCTAGTTTTCCTACATCGTAGCAGGTCTCAAAAAATATTGTTGGTTCTGTATAAGTGTATGAGATCCCGTCTGCCATCGATTCCTCTGCGATCTTGATTATTTTTTCTGGAGGGGTGTCTTCCCCTTCCATTTTTTCAGGTTGACTTATCATCCAATTGCAGCAATACTGACATCTGAAATTGCAGCCCATTGTCGCAATTGAAAGAACGTTTGAATTTGGATGAAAGTGAGCAAGCGGCTTTTTGCCTATTGGATCTATATTCATTGTCGCAATCTTAGAATAATTTAATGCGTAAAGTTTTCCCTTAATGTTTTTTCTGACAAGACAAAATCCAGTGTGTCCTTCTCCTATAAGGCATCTTCTCGAACATGTGTGGCATCTTACAGTATTATTTGGCCTCTTTTCGTAGACATAACACTCTTTAAAATCCACTTTGTCATTTTTAGATTTCATAATATGGTTTATAGGTATAAATTAAAAACGTTACTTGTTAATTATATATTGCAAATCCTAACATGCTGGGGTCGCCTAGTGGCTATGGCGGCAGCCTGCTAATAAGCTCTTTTAAAAAGAGTTTAAAGAGAAAAGCGGAAAGCTGTTAGGCCCAAAAGGCCTGCGCGAGTTCGAATCTCGCCCCCAGCGCTGATATTTATCGAAATATAGAAAAAATAGAAAATTAAAATAAAAAATTAATTTATTTTATAAGTTACAGAGACTGTTGCAGTTACTTCTAATTTTGCAGAAGGAAGGTTGGTGGATATCTCTTTAAGATCTGCTGTTGCGCCTTCAGCCCTGTATATTGGATATGGAATGTAGTTGTAGTCAGACGCGCTCACTGAAACTACATCGCCAAGGGTTCTGCCTAATCCTTTGACAATTGATTCTGCTTTAACTTTAGCATCTTGGGACGCGTGAGCGAGAGCTTGAGCTTTGTATTCGTTCATTTTTTGTGCAGACAATTCATAATTAATGTAACTGATTAGACCCCCGTTGTTAACAACTGCATCCACTATCTTCCCTGCATTTTCAAAGTCAGCTATTGTTATCTTCATTGAGTTGCTTGCAGCGTATCCCTTAAGCACTTGTCCTTTGTCCTGTATCCAGTCGTATTCTGGATAAACGCTAAATCCGCTAGTTTCAATGTCGCTTCTATTCACTCCTGCCTTTATCAAAGCAGTTAGAATCGCATCGGATAGCTGGGCATTAAGGTTCTTTGCTTCTTCAGCAGAATCCTTTGATCTTGTCAATACTTGCGCATATACAACTACTCTATCTGGAAGAACCTGCATTACCGCATTTCCAGTTACAGACACGGTTTTATCCGAAGTCTCTCTCGGATAAAGATAAAAAATCGCGAATAAGAAACCTATAACCAACACTGCAACAATCGCGATTGTTGTCCAATTTACAGATTGAATATTTTGCTTTGCCATAGATTAAGTTGCATGCTAAAAAATATAAACTATATGGATATATGATGTGATTTGAATCGTTATGTTTTTATAGCTCTGCTTTATTAATATAATATGGCAGAAAGGCCGGAACCAAGGCAGAGTAAACCCAAGTCCAGAGTGGAAAGAGCAGGCAAAGCAGCTAGACTCGTAGCCCTCTCATTGCTAATGCTCCCTCCTCTTATTAGTGCAGAGCCTGGAGTAAAAGCCGATGCAAGTAAAGGCGCTAATCCTGCAA